>CAKZLT010000407.1 GCA_937127195.1 uncultured Saprospiraceae bacterium | reverse complement strand
GAGGCTTTAACTACTTTAAAATAAAATGAATAGCCTAATTCATTTTCGAGTATATTTCTAATAATTTTAAAAGTCTTTCCATTATCATGATTAACAATTCCTCTTACATTTTCAAGGAAAAATGCCTTAGGTTTTTTTTCTTCTAATATGTCAACAATATTAAAAAAGAGATTACCTCGTTCGGAATTATGATTATCATTGAAACCTCTTTTATAGCCTGCTTGACTGAATGGCTGACAAGGAAAACCAGCACATAGAATATCAAAATCAGGAATATCACTAGGCGTTACATTTCTAATATCATCATTGAACATATTATTTTGGAATAACTCAGGAGATATTTTTTGAAAATTGTGTTCATAGGTTTTTCTAGCATGAACATCCATTTCTGATGCAAAAACACATTCCCCTCCAAGGTTATGTAAAGCAATATGAAAGCCTCCAATTCCAGAGAAAAGGTCTATAAAGGTAAATGATTTATTATTATTCATCCGTTGTTTTATCTTCCTATTATATAAAATACAAAGGTATAAATCTTTCATTATTTTTTACCAAAATGATTTCTTTGGCTAATATTCAAAAATACCTAAAAAGGCACTAACAAATAATGCTCTTCGGTCAAATCCATAAATTGCTTAGGTAATAAAGCTATAATTCTAAAGTTCGTATTTTGATAAAAATGCTTTAATTGTTTGACATCATTACATTTTAAAATATAAAAATCTTTTTGTGGTTGATGATTTGAAATAAAGATTTTTATTTTTTCAAAATCAATTTTACGAGCATTTGGAGTTTGTGAGTCGAGAGGGATTTGATAGATAAGTCTAGCTCCATAATTTTTAAAATCAGATTCAAAATCAATAAAAACACCACCAAAATGATTGATGAAATTATAAACGGAGGGATAATTTACAATATCAATAACACCTCGATTGACTTTCGCGCCTTTTTTCATGGCAATCAAGTGAGAATATCCTATCAATAGTTTTCCTAAACCCAAATGACTATAAGTTGCTTTTACAGCAGTTCCAGCAGTAAAAGATGTTTTAAATTCATCCATGTAAGTTGCTTCAAATTTATAACCTACGAGTTCATTTTTTTTATTTTCAATCAAAATACAACTACCATAATTAAACAAATGATAAAACCAATGTGTCGTATAACTATTCGGAACAGTGAAACGTTCATTGCGAAGTTCCATAATCTGTTGGCGGTCTTTCATTGTGGCTAATCGACTTGATAAATTGAGTTTTTTGAGTTGTGTTTCATAAACATTAGTTTGGTGTTCGATGAATGTTTCTTTATTGGAAAAGTCAATAATAGGCACATCAACACAAAATATGTTTGATTTTATATAATTTTTTTTCATTGAGTTTCTATTCGTAATTGCAGTTTTTCTAATAAGAAAATTGTAGTTTTTTGAATCTTTAGAGGAAGCATGAGTTAAAAATAATAATTTGATTTTGTAATCAAGAAACTCTCATAAAAAATAAAAGCGATAATTTCCATTTGGAAATTATCGCTTTTTTTAGATTAAAAAAACTCAAATCGCTAGGTTTTTAAAACTTAGGACAATACATACGTAAACGACGTGAAGGCGGATGAATATAAGTTAATGACACTTCAAATGCTCCGCGTCCGTCATTCGTTGCAGACAAACCAGATACGGTTACATCATAACTCAACCCTAATGCCCATCTATCCCATTCTAAGGCAGTTAATACAGAAACTGCATCAGAACCAACAGCATTTGCACCATTTACAAGGCGACCCATTACACCTGCTTTGAAAGCGACATCTCTAAAATCACGAGTAGTGAAACGAACCGATGCTCCAAAATCAATCTCGTAAGAAGGTCCTTGCTTCATAAAACGAGCAACAGGTAGCAAGCTAATATCTCTTGTAAAAGGAATTTGACCACCACCATGAAGGATAATTGTCGCATACATATTTTCGTCAAGGTCTTCCAAGAATGAAATATTAGGTCGATTGATATGATGCATTGATGCACCAGCATAGACACTTTTGTTTTTGTCAAGGAGTGCATACCACATCAAACCAGCATTAATATCTGGATAGAAGTTGAAATACGTTCCTATGTCTTCCCCTGTTGGCAATGTGGAATTGTAGCTATTGCCATCAAACTGAGTACTAAAACGCAAACTTGCCCAGTTGATAGAGTTTTGACCTAAGCCAACTTGCGCACCTGCTATAAGGTACTGAACGTTTCGCCAGCCTCTACCGCCAGTCAGTTGCTTCATATAAGAAGCACTAAAATTAATACGGTTCATACTTAATTTAGCGTCACCCGCTTCATCTTTCAGAATGGTCATTCCTATTGAGAGGAAATCACTTTTAAGTGCATAGAAACGATAATCTATACTCGCTCCAAAAGTTCGGAATGGTACTTGCCCTAAAAAACTACTCCACTGGTCGCGATAGTTAAAAGAAACACGCATTTGACCTTCGTATAATCCTGTCATCGCAGGATTGACAAACATAGAACTCGCATTAATTTGCGAAAATCTAGGGTCTTGTGCTTCCAATTCTGGAATTGCAACAAATACTGTCAAGAGTAGAAGGCATAATCCAGTAAATAGATTTTTATGATAATTGTAATTGTTAGTCATCACTCGCAATTTTTTTTCGATTTTCTTTTTGATGTTAATGCAATACCGCTTAGTCGATTTAACTACCATCAATTTTTGTAAAAATAAGAAAGCTATACATATTAACTCCTAATCTCTAAAACTTATTATTTGGATAAATATATAGTTTAACGATAAAAATATACTTTTCTGATATTAATGTTAGACATTAATTTGTTTCTTTTTAACTTTCTCGGCTTCCTTTTTACCAAAAGACGCTTTTTTTACAATTTTTAAGGTATTTATATTTCTAAAAAGACATTTTCATAAAATGATTTTATTCTTTTAATTTTTTGATTGTAAAGTAATAGAATCCCAAAAAATCGTAATTAATAGTTTTTGGTTCTTTGAAAAAAATTATAGAAAACGCTAAAAATAGAAATCAAAAAAACTGGCAATTAGTTAATTTATTGATAATCAAAATTAATGACTAATCGCCAGTCATTATAATCGCATCGTAACGGTTTCTATCTTTTTACAAATGAAAATCAAAAAATAGAGCATTATCCAAAGAACCTAGTTTTTTATTTTAAATGAAACTGAAAGATAGTTTTTATTTTTTTATAAAAAACATCTTTGAAATTCATTTCTTTTTTTATCTGAAAAATAGAACAGTTTAGAACCATTTTTACCACATTTAATAGAATATTCTATCGAATAAGTGTCGTACTTCCTTCATACTGTTGTGTTTCTCCATCATTAAACTCAACAACTAATCGCCAACCAAAAACGCCGCTATTCATAGCTTTATTTTTGAATTGACCATTCCACCCAAGCGTTGCTTCATTCAAAGGATGGTCTTCGGATTTGAAAACATTTTCGCCCCATCGGTCATATATTTCAAACAAAACCACTCGCTTTACTTGCTCATTGCCTTGAACATACAAAAAGTCATTAGTGCCATTTCCATCTGGTGAAAAACCAGTAGCTACATAGACGATTCGCTCTTTCTGGACTCGAACGAACACCTTATCAGTACCTGTACAGCCATTGGCATCAGTAACCAAAAGTGTATATTCTTGGTCAAATTGAAGTTTTTCGATAACAGGAACAGGACAGTTATAACAGCTTAAAGCAGAATCGTTGGGTGTCCAAGTATAAAAATAAGGGATTGTTCCATTTTGAATAGTAGGTACAATTGGCGTTTTTTCTCCCATGGTCAACCAAATGTCTTCACCCAAATCTACTGTTAATTCGGCTGGTTGCGAGATATTGATGGTATCTTTAAAGATACAACCTAAGTTATCTCTCACGAATACTTCGTAATCAGCGGCAGGTAAGCCATTCCAAATATTAGCATTATTATAATTTACACCATCACGACTAAATTCAAATGGCGGGTAATCTCCTGCCGCAGTAATTTGTAATTGCCCGTCGCGTTCTCCAAAACAGGAAACATCATCTATATTATAGACTGTACTAATATCGTCTTTCGGCTCATCAATTGTAACTGTTTCTATAATAGTACAGCCATTTCCATCAGTTATTGTTACAGTATAAATCCCCGCGAAAAGGTTTTCGATGGTGCTAGAATCGTCTAAACTAGCATCATTCCAATCGTAATTATACCATGGCGTGCCGCCAGCAATGAGAACGGTGATTGAACCTTCATTGGCATTTTTACAAAGATTATCAGTCGAACTTATCGAAGTAACCAAGGAAGAAGGCTCTGAAATGGTAATGAATGTATCTTGTGTACAGTTATTAAAGTCGGTTAAAGTTACATTGTAAATGCCAACATCTAAATTTGTTGCAGTCTGAGTAATTTGATTATTGGCATTTGCATCCCATTGATATTGGTAAGGAGGTGTTCCGCCAATTGGCGAAATTGTTCCTGTTCCATCAGCGGATTCATTACATAAAGCGTCCGTAAAAGAAGGTAGAGCGACTAAAGGCATAGGATGATTAATCGTAATATTTTTAATCAAAACACAATTGTTTTCATCTGTAATCGTAACTGTATAGGTTTGACCGCCCGTCAAGTTGATCGCCTGTTGTCCTTGTTGAACAGGAATTGTACCCCATAAGTAAGTATATTGATTATTAGGGTCAGGCGTTCCGCCACTTGCTGTGATAAATGCCTTTGCATCATTTTCACCATAACAAGAAGCTGCTTGCTGAGAAAGAACCGCCGTAATCGGAGTTGGTTCAATGACAGAGACAGCATCTATGAAAGTACAGCCACGAGAGTCCGTTACGGTTATTGTAAATGTTCCTGCTCCAATGTTTGAAGTTGTCGGAGAAGATTGCCCTGTATTCCAAGTATAAGAATATCCACCAAATCCTGGCGTACCTCCTGTTGTGATTGCTGTTGCGCTACCGTCAGAAAAACCATTACAAGAAGGTGAATTGGTAACAAATGAAATAGATATTGGGGCAGTTGGTTGAATAACTTCTACCGAGTCAATAATTGTGCAATTATTTCCATCAGTGACAGTCACGGTATGAAACCCTGCGGGCAGATTTTTTGGATTGAATATCGTTTGTACTGGATTTGTATTCCATTGAAAAGTATAGTTGCCTACACCTCCTGTTGCAATAACTTGAGCTGTTCCTGTTGAATTACCATAACAATCGACTTCATTTGCTGTAAAAGTTAAATCCATAGGATTCGGTTCACTAATATTGACGCTATCTATTAAAATACAATTATTAGCATCCGTAATGGTAACCATATTCCAACCAGCGGATAATCCAGTTCCTATTGGAGTAATGACTCCATTTTGCCAAAGATAACTGTAAGGAAAAACGCCACCTGTGACGGTTGCCGTAGCTGTTCCGTCATTTCCACCATGACAACTAACTGGAGTACTTGTAAATGTAACACCCAAAATTAGTGGTTCTATTAAATGAACACTATCCGTAGAGATACAGTTTGCAGCATCTGTAACCGTTACATAATGCCAACCTGTATCTAATGAATTGACAAAAGAATCGGTTTGAGTAGTTGTATTCCAATGATAAAAATAAGGTGCTGTTCCGCCAGAAGGTGTTACGGTTGCCGTTCCATCCATGACTTGATGGCAATTAATATTTGTACCACTAATAGATGAAATAAGTGGTAAAGGATCTATTACAGAAACGGTATCCGAATAAGTACAATTTTTAATATCAGTTATTGTAAAAGCATAATTACCTCCTGAAAGGTTAATGGCAGTATCGCTAGTTTGAGTAGGCGTTGTATTCCATTGATAAGAATAACTGCCATTACCTCCAATAGGTACAATAATTGCCGTTCCGTTGGCATCGCCAGTACAAAATGGTGGAGTACTTGAGGTATTAGCCATTAATAATAATGGTTCAAACACAGTTTCGGTAGCTGTAACTTGGCAGTTATTACTATCCGATACGATAACGGTATAAATTCCACCTGCTACATTAAATAAGGTATCAGTCGTATTTGGATTATTTGTCCAAATATAGCTATAATCGCCAACGCTACCTGATGCGGTTACAAACACTTTTCCATCATTGTCATTGGCACAAGTAACAGAGTCATATTGAATTGAGGCAACCAAAGGACTAGGTTGGCTAAGAATAACGGTATCTCTTTGAATACAATTTTGAGCATCTGTAATGACAATTTCATAAGAAGCGGCATCCAAATTACTAATAGTATTGGTATTTGTACCTGCAATTCCTGTCCAATTGTACAAATATGGTAGTGTTCCTCCAATTACATTGGCTGTTGCAGAACCTGTTGCATCTTCATAACAAAGTAAATTAGTCTGGTCAAAAAGAATAGTTAAACTATCTGGTCGAATGACTTCAATACTATCAATGGCTTGACAACCAACGAAATCTGTTATCGTCAAAGTATATTGACCGCCAAGCAGATTAAATTGATAATTACCACTTCCGCCATTACTCCAATCATAAGAAACGTTACCCGTTCCGCCAGAAGCAAAAGAACCAACTGAACCATTTGTAGCTTCATAACAAGTAGAAGGTGTACTGAAAATACTATCAATATCAACAAGTACAGGACCAAAAACATTAGCGGTCTGAATATTAGAGCAACCATCGCTATCCGTAATTCGAAGAGAAGTTCCGTTGGCAGGAAGGTTGACTGCTTGAGCGGTTGTTTGGACGGGAGTTGTGAACCATTCATAAGTATAACCGCCAACGCCACCCGTCGGAAAAACGGTAGCATCTCCATCAGACAACCCAAAACAAGTAACTTGTGTTGTAGAAAAAGAAGCGAGAATCTCGGTTGGTTCATTGACAATAATACTATTATTGGCGATACAGCCATTGGTATCCGTTACCATCAAAGCGTAACTTCCTCCAGGTAAGTTGATAATAGCTATTGAGTCTTGTACTGGTGTTGTATTCCAAGCATAATTATAAGGCATCGTTCCACCACTAACGGAGCTAGTAACACTTCCATCCATTGCATGAAAGCAACTTACGTCAGTAGAATCTAATGAGATAACTAACAAATCAGGTTCATCTACCAAAATGCTATCTATTATAATGCAATTATTAGCATCGGTTGCGGTGATGGTATAAATGCCTTTTATAAGATTAAATGCGGTATCTATTGTTTGAATTGGTGTAGAATTCCAAGAATAATTATAAGGCGCAATACCTCCAGAGACGGTTGTCCATGCTTTTCCGTCATTTGCACCATAGCAAATTGCATCTTCTTTATCTAAAGAAATAACTAAGGCTGTTGGTTCTGTAATGGTTACTTGAGTTGTTTTAGAACAGTTACTTCCATCCAAAACAGTTACGGTATAAGTTCCAATACTCAAATTATTGGCGGTTGCGGTTGTTTGAATAGGTGTTGTATTCCATTGATATGTATAATTGCCAACGCCACCACTAGCAGTCACTGTTGCAGTTCCTGTATTTTCACCATTACAAATAACAGGTGTAAAAGCTGTTGAAAGCACTATGTCGCTCGGCTCGGTAATAGTAACATCAATAGAATCTTGACAACCAAAACCATCTGTTACATTGATTTGATACACCGCAGCATTTAGGTTGTTGAAGATGCCAGTATTATTATTTATACTATTATAAAAATAAGAAATCGAAGCGGATGAACTTGTAGCACTAACGTAAGCAATACCATTATTTTGACCAAAACAACTTACATTTTGAACAGAATCTAAGCCAACAGTTAAATCACAAGCCAACGAAGTACAAGAAATGGTACTAACCAAACTCGGAAGTGGACAAATGCCACTTCGAATACCACGAACTTGTATTTGAACGGTCGTAGAAGGAAGTAAACCAGTAACCGTATGACTTAAAGTGCCATTCGCAGGAATCCAGCCACCATTATTAATATTCACTTCATAACTAGCGGTATTCACTACTGAAGCCCAACTTGCAGTAACAGAAGTTGCAGCACTAGAATTACAAGTGAGTACTGGCGATGCAGATGCTTGTATAACCGAAACGGTCACTGAACTTGTTTCTGTACAACCCAAATTATCAACCGCAGTAACATTATAGGTTGTAGTACTATCAGGTGCAGCATTCGGATTTGGGCAATTGGAGCAAGAAAGTCCATTTGTTGGATTCCAAACATAATTGACATTATAAGGATTTGTAAAAGTAATTTCTGCGGAATTTAAAATTCCATTAAAACCTACTGCATCGTCACTAACTCTCAAAAGCCATGTTCCATTGATGGGTGAACCCAATAAAGTATTCCAATTGCCTTCTGGCTGAAAAGTACCTGTAAAAGGTGGCGTTCCTGATACAATGCTATTCAATGCGGTAGGAGTAAAGCAAGTATTGGTATAATTACTTCCTCCCGAACCATTATCTGTTGAGAGTTCCATGACTGCACCATTGGGGGCAACTAGCCAAAAATCCATATCATCCGCAGCTAAATGTGTAATGTCAACACAGACAGAGACAATGGTATTGGCATTGACGGTTGTGCCTCCAACCCCAGAAACAGGTATCGGAATATCTAATAGGCTGTTAGTTGGAATGGCGGAACTTCCGTAAAATCCATAAGTTAGGTTGTCAAAATTGGTGGTTGTAGTAGCATTTAGAGTTGCAGAGTCGCCTCGACAAATCGTAGTATCCACCAATGTAGCGAGCTGTAAAGTATCACAGTCAAAGCAAGCTGGATCTGTAAAAGGCAATACTGTTACGACAATAGTTGTATCATAATCACAACCAAATTCGTTGGTAACAGAGAAGTCGTAAGATGCTGTACCAGGCGAAGCTGGCACAATTGTTACAATTGTATCTCCTTGATTGGCAATGACTATATTTGAATTTAGATTCCATTGTTGTGCCGTAATCGCTGGCGCAAATGAGTCTAATGAAGGATAAACGGAAGGAGCAAGTTGTATTCCCCAACTAAAAATATAGCCGTTGTCAATGGCTAAGTTATCACAAATCTCTATTTCCCAAGTACCATTCAAAGGGCAACCCAGTAAGCCAGTCAAAGATTGAGATGAGGCATAATCCCCAGGTGGAAGCGTTGGGTTGCCATTGACTAGGGTTGTATTACCAAGGTTGACTGCCTGTGTCCAAGTTTGGGTAGAGGTTGGTGTAAAACAATAAGAGTAACCAAGCCCAGGAGATAAATCGGTATCAATGTCAACGGGTTCGCCCAAGAAAGTACCGCCACCACCAGAGTATTGATGTAAATTAACAAAACTACCATTAGGGCATTCGATGCTAAGATTCAAATCTCCTAAGTAAGAATGCTCCATCGTAACACAAATATCTATTAGGTCATTAATATTATTGAGTGTTTGTCCAGGATTAAAATCATTAAAAGTCAGAGTTGTTTGATAACAAGTTCCAACGCCATCAGGCAAAAAGATAGAATCTCCTCTTGATAAAGGAGGCGCAAAGGTCTGTATAGTTGGTTCAACTTCACCTGTGAGTGTGAGCGTGTCGCCAATACATATAGTATTATTGGTTGGAAATGTTCCTGCAAAAGTAGGATCTTCTGATACTCTGACACGCTGATTGAGTAAGTTGGTACTTTTACAGCCGAGTGAGTCCGTAATAGTGAGTTGTACTTTATAACCACCAGGGTTGTTAAAAACATAAGAAACATTCGTACCTGAATAGGTTTGTCCTTCTATTGACCACTCAAAAGTTGAAGTTGCGTCTTGCTGAAAATAATTTGTATTATTTTGGGGATAAAGACCTTGCCCAACGAAATTGACTTGCTGCCCTGGGCAAATGTCAATATAGCCATCAATTAATGGATTAGCCACAGGAGATGAGGAAACTAAATCCGATAAAACGGTTTGACAAGGAAGCTGACAACTTATCGCACCGACCCAGCCTGAATTTATGTCAAAGTTATTTGAAGTAAAGCTAAAAGTTAAACATCCAGAAGAGTTCGTGGAAGAAGCTTGAGCCGCAGAAGCAGGTACTACATTAGAAAAACAACCCAATAAAGGAGAAGAAGCATTGATACCGTTAAATACACATAATTGGTCGCCACTACCTAGAGAAAAACTATTAAAATCAACTCTTATTGCACTTCCTGCCGTAGTTGGGCAGAAAGTAATAGTGTAATTTTCATTATTATTATAAAAACCAGCAGGACCGCCACTATCATAGAAAGTGCCAGAACAAGTGTTGATTGTCTGGCCATTAAAGGCATCTATTTCATAGTTTTGTGCCAAAATGATGTTATACACGAATAAACTAATGGTTAATAGCAGTACTTTTTTCATATCAAAAAAATTTAACTTGGGTATCTATTTAAATGCTTTTGTTTTTGGTTAATAAATAGGTCAGACTATTTTAGGCACGAGCAACAAGACAAGCAGTTACTAGAAGTCAGTAACGAATAGCCATATAATTTTCAGAAAACCATAAGTATATAAGAAAGTTAGGGTGTAATTCAGTTTTTCGCTTATGGTAAAAAATAGCTTTTAGAATGAATATTTCCCGCCGAGATTTCGGGGCAGGCATGGCTAAAGCCATTCGCTTTTGGCTCATTTAATAAATATTTGTAGTTCAAAAGTCCTAATTCCTTTTATTGAATGGCTTTAGCCATGGTCACATCGCTTAGAAAGGTCATTTTATTTTCAAAAGCGAAAAATTGAATTACACCCGAAAGTTATCGTAAAAGGATAAAATCAAATACGCCCTAAATGTTTATTTAGCCTTTTGGCAAAATCCTTTTCCGAACGAATCATTAAAACTTTATTACTCCCTTTGATTTGATAATAAGTTGGTGAGTCAAGTGACTTGGTTAATTTTTGTTCTTTTTGCAATTTTAAAATATTGATTTTATCTAAGTCTTTAATTTTCACTTTAGGTAATTTCATGTTTTTTTCTTTAGGGATTTCTATAATTTGATAGCTATTATCTAAAGAAAAATTGTAATACTGCAAATGGAAAGATTTGTCTGCTTGTAATTTTTTTAAGAAATCACCATCAAAAACGTCATAAAGTCTTTGGTCGATAGGAATTTCGGCTTGTGCAAAAGTGGTTACAGAACCAATTAATACAAATAATAATACTAAAGTAAAAGACTTATTCATAGTTTGTAATTTTTTGAAAAAAATAATAACTAACTTATTGCGCAATTGTCTTTTATAAAAAAAGTTTCTTTTGAATAAAAGTGTATTTTAAACGCAACTTTTTTTGAAAGAAGTATGAAAATAACGAAATTCAATCGCGAGAGTTTATAAATAGAGTTATAAGAACGTTTTTTATAATTAAAAAGAACTTATTTTAGTTAAAACGTAATTAAACGGCTAAAAGTTAGTAAGGTACTTTACAATAAATTAAAACTATATAGCAAGTAGCTTGCTCTTTTATTGTTTTGAAAAACAGGCATTTATGGAATTTTTAGAAGGACAACGGGTAGTAATGACACACACAGGAAATGACGGCGTAATTTCGGCGGTCTTGAGCGAAGATATGGTCAAGGTCGTTTTGAGCGATGGCTTTGAAATTCCTGTAAGTGTGGATGATATTAAAATATATACAACAGGAGAATCTTACGAAAATCCTAAAAAGAAAACCGCTGAAAAAGCAGCTTCTTTTCATCCAAAAGAGATTTTTAGTAAAACTCCTGTGACAAATACAGGGCTTTTAGTGGGCTTTGAGACGAGGTATGACTATGATGGAAATCCCGAAAAGTATCGCATTTATCTTATCAATGATACAACAAGGGATGTTGTTTTTAATTTTGAAATGAAATTAAATAGCGGAAATAACATCAAATTAAACGGTTTATCTAAGACTAACTCTGCTTTTCCGTTAGGGCATTTACTTTTAGATGAATTGAATGAAAGCCCAAATTTGATTTTTGAGTGTTGGCCAACAACAACCAATGGGCGAGATAAGCAGATGAATAGAAGCTTTAAGGTTAAAGCGAAGAACTTTTTTAAGAAAGTAAAAACAACACCAATTCTTAAAGGAGAGACTCATTTGTATGAATTAATCAATCATTTGCCGTCATTAGCAGAGCTAGAAAAGAAGGAAGAAACTCTAGAGGAATACACCAAAAGAGTGGCAGAGACACATAAAAAAGATGACTTACTAGAGCAATACTATACGATTTATAATATCAAACAGAAGGCAGACTTCAATGATGTATTGGATTTGCATATCGAAAAATTAGTAGAAAATCCTGCTAAATTGAATAATGTGGAAAAGCTACATTTTCAAATAGAGTCCTTTGAGCAGTATATAGAAGAGGCTGTTAGGGTTGGTTTTGAGCGTGTTTTTATTATTCATGGACTAGGGAAAGGGCGTTTAAGGGATATTATTGCTAGTCGCCTCATCAGAAATGAATATGTGGATACGTTCAAAAATGATTACCATCCAAAATTTGGTTTTGGGGCAACAGAGGTTATTTTAAAGAAGTAACGGTTTTATATGATTTGAGTTGGTCATTAGTACTTTTTTCTTGATTCTCTAAACCTTATAGGTTTTTAAAACCTATAAGGTTTGATTGAGGTTTGATTGAGGTTTGATTGAGGTTTGATATAACCTATTTTTTAAAAATATCAACCAACCTAAGTCTCATATAGAGCCGAAATAACTAATATTATTGTATAGCCTTATTTAGTCGAATGAAAATCTACCATGCACCAGAAAAAAGCACTTTTGGGTAACATCAAATATCAAACGGTGTCTGTTTCAAAAAACGGACACCGTTTGATTCATGGAAATATTTGTATAAAAATGAAGATTTTAGAATAAAGTCTAATCTAATAAAACAACCATTCCATAGCTTCTGGAAAAGCAACGCTCCACTCAGATTCTGAATGCGTTCCATTTGGGTTGACTACGAAATTTATAGTTGTGTTTTGGTCATTTGCATAAATATTCGTCATCAACTTATGAACATTTGGCAACATTCCCTTACTTTCTCGACCTCCAGCGTAAATATACAGTTGCACATCTTTTAATGAATTTGTTCCCTTTACTTCTTCATAAACATCATCATAAATCCAAAGTGAAGGCGAAAAAACCATTACTTTTCCAAAGGTATCGGGATGCAAGATGCCCCCAAAAAGACTAATCAAGCCTCCCATAGAACTACCGCCAATACCAGTGTATTTGGGTTGAGTCAGCGTTCTGTAATGCTCGTCAATGAAAGGTTTGAGTGTTTCGACCATAAATTGTAAGTAACGTCCACCTTCTCGTTCTCCAATTTTTAATGCTATTTCATTTCGTGGCGTAAATTCATTAATTCGCGAAATTTCTCCATGGTCAATAGCTACTACTATAATATCACCTTTTTCATATTCTTTGAGAACTGCTAGTTTTTCATCAATACCCCAATTTCCGTAAGGTGCATTTTTATCCCACAAATTCTGACCATCTTGTAAGTAAATAACGGGGTAGCGGCGCGAACTTGAGTCATAATCACAAGGCAATAA
>CAKZLT010000406.1 GCA_937127195.1 uncultured Saprospiraceae bacterium | reverse complement strand
TATGGTTTAGAGTTGCAATATGTGTATGATGCCTGGTTAATAAAGTCAGAAACAATTAAGAAAAACTCAGATGTAAATGATGAGTACCACGCTAGTGTTAATGGTTTTGAATACACCCTTAGTAATATATACGGAGGAAAAGATTTAGGTTTTATAATGGAATGGCAATGGGATGAACGATTTGATGAGAACCCATTTGGTATTTCTAACGGAGGTTTTTATGCCTTAAGACTTGCCGTTAACGACGCAGCCTCCACTGAGGTCCTTGCTGGTCAAGTGATTGATCTTGATACCGGCAAATTAGTTAGTACAAGGGTGGAAGCATCCAGAAGAATCGGTCAAAGTTATAAAGTAGAATTTGAGTTTAGTAATATAAATGATCCAAAAGAAAACACGCTTCTTTATTCTATTAAAGAAGATGATTACTCTCAAATAAGCCTATCTTATTTTTGGTAACCTTTAAAACTTATAAAGGGATATTAAAGCTTTCTATGAATGTAGGTGTTCCGCCAGGAAAATCCTGGTGGACTACCGCTCCATGATTAAAAATTGAATAAATAATATGACAGCGGTAACTTTGTTCATTGGCCATATCACAATTAAAAGCTTCTTGCTGAAAATCGATAACTTCAATTTTTGTCACTGGTGTCGGTTTTAGAGCAAAGGAATTATAGGCCCTAGTTCCAAAAGTTACATCGTCACTAGACTCGTTAAGGTGGCAATTAACACAATTACTGGTCGCACCTCCATTAACTGATTCGAATATATTTGCTATGGTAATATTGCCCTCAAGAGGGAAGTTAATTTCTCCTTTAAAGGACTTGGTAACTTCTGTAAATTCAGAAAGTTCGAGCTTATATGAACCAGCACCTGTAATTGCGACTGAAATAACTAGAGGATAGTTCATAATAAACATTCTTGGGTTGTCCCTACCTCTGGCCGGTTGAGCACTGAGTGCACTTGAGGATAAGTAGACCTTTAAAGGACGGTTTATAGCACTTAAAAAGCAAGGGATCTCTAGGGGCTTAGGTAGTGCATTAATTAGTTCTAACGTATCTTGAATACTTGCTAAGTCTCCAAGGTTTGGGTCAAGACCAAGTCCCGCCAAGTCGCAACCAACGTATTGTGCTCTTGGGGTGGATTCAGACTTACTGGGCCTTACATCAACTTCCTCAATAACCTTTTCGTTACAAGAAACTAAGAATCCAGATAGAATGATGAGGTTTAAGCATAAAAATTTATTCATACAGTATTTTATCACTAGAAATGTTCTCCTAGTAAACTAGTCGGGTCTATCTCTTTGAAATCTTAGGATTATTTTAAGAATATGATATTTATTAATATTTAGTTCTCCCTAATACCAAGAATTATTAGCAAAAAAATAAGGCAGAAGAAACGGCTAAGTTGCATCTAATTTTTAGATTAGAAGCATATTATTAATACAATTGATTTAAATCTTTTTGCATTATATGTTTGCCTTGAGAGAAGGTATTTTTACCCAGATTTTTTTCTTTGGCAATGATGCCAAAACCCCCCAAGTTTATGTGTTTTAATACCTCCGGTTTGTTGGTCGGAGGTATTATTTTTTAAAATTCTCCCTTATAATTTAGTCATTAATTAAAACAGGGAATGTTACCATGCTTAATAGTAGACTAATTCAAATTTCAATTTTATTTTCTCTAAAAGCAGCATCAATTGCAAAACGCAAATCACTCTTGATATTCTCAATTTTCATGGCATCTTTTGACCAAAAGAACACCTTAAAATCCAAAGAAGATGCTCCAAAATCCGTAAATTGAACAAAAGCAGTTGGATAAGTTTCGATTTGTTCGTGTTGATTGACCGCTTCCAAAAGCAGTTTTTTTACCAAAAGCGTATCTGAACCATACGCCACACCGATACTTACATTAAAACGAGTATTATCATTATTATGTGTCCAGTTGACCACTTTGGCAGTAACTAGCATCGAGTTAGGAACTAGCACATTAATATCATCGCGCGTTCTTACTTGTGATACCCGAATGCCTATACGCTCCACAATACCAATAGTTCCGTCAACGTCCAATGTATCGCCAACTTCAACTGTTCTTTCGATTAAAAGCAAAAGTCCAGAGACTAAATCATTAAAGGTTTGTTGTAATCCCAAACCAAAACCAACAAGTAAAGCAGCAGCACCACCCCAGATAATAGTCAATTCAAAACCAATTACTTCTAATATAGTTAATAACGCAGCTATATATATAATGTAGCTTAAGACTTGATTAATCGCATATCGAGTTCCTATATCTACTTTATCTCGTTCAGAATAGGAATCGAGTATCAAATCAATCACCCACATAAGCATTCTAACCAAGATATAAATTAGAATGACATTGAAGATATTTGCTATTTTGAAATTATCGCCCTTGCCATAAGGCATCTTAAAAAGCTCAAAATTTAAAATATCATCAACGGGATGAATTCCTATAACTCTAATAATCATCAAAAAAGCAAACAACCAAATAACATAATTCAAAAATCGCTTGATTTTTAATTTATTCTCTTTGGAAAGTTTAAAATTCTCATAAATGGTTCGCATACCTTCACTAACCGCCCAGCGTAATATCCAAACCGCCAAAACAACTGCAAAGATTAGAAGTAGGTTAAGAACAGTAAATTCATAATCACCAGATCTTATTATTACTTGTTCCAGAAACTGTTGTAGTCTATTCATCAGTTAGGTGTTCTATTTTTTTGTAAAAATGGTTGTTCAATTAATAGCTGTGAATTTACGGTATATTTTTCTGCTTTGAAATAAAAAAAGATAAACACAGTCAAAAAAAAAGATTTGAGTATTTTTGTATTGTTTTTTTACAAAAAGAAAAATAAGCTAAAACTGTCAAAGGCAGCTTTTTACAAAAATAGACTTATGAATATTTTATTATTAGGAAGTGGTGGAAGAGAACATACTTTTGCGTGGAAAATGACACAATCACCTTTATGTGATGCGCTTTTTATTGCACCAGGAAATGCAGGAACAGCTCAATGTGGTACAAACTTAACTTTGGATGTGTCTAACTTTGAGGCAGTTAAAGCGGCAATTATAGAACACCAAATCAAAATGGTAGTCGTTGGACCTGAAGCTCCTTTGGTCAATGGAATCTATGATTTTATAAAAAGTGATGATGCTATAAAGGATGTAATGGTCATCGGTCCAGCCAAATCAGGTGCTATCATGGAAGGTAGTAAGGCATTTTCTAAGACTTTTATGGCGGAATTTGGAATTCCTACAGCAGCTTATCAGGAATTTACACTGGAGAATGTTGAAGCAGGTTATGACTTTATTGATACGCAAACGCCTCCGATTGTACTCAAAGCTGATGGTTTGGCAGCAGGAAAAGGTGTTTTAATCATAGAAGACAAGGCAGAAGCAAAAACGGCACTAAAGGAAATGTTGGAAGGTCAATTCGGAGATGCTAGCAAAACCGTTGTGATTGAGCAGTTTTTGGATGGTATCGAATTTTCTGTTTTTGTTTTGACAGATGGAAAGGATTATAAAGTTTTGCCAGTAGCGAAAGATTACAAACGCATCGGTGAAGGTGACAAAGGATTGAATACAGGCGGAATGGGCTGTGTTTCTCCAGTGCCTTTCGTGGATGATGTTTTGATGCAAAAGGTGGATGAACGTATCATTAGACCAACAATTGAAGGAATTCAAAAGCGTGGAATGGTTTATAAAGGTTTTGTATTCATTGGTTTGATTATGGTAAAAAATGAACCGTATGTCATCGAATATAATTGCCGAATGGGCGACCCTGAGACGGAAGTTGTCTTTCCTAGACTTAAAAATGATTTGGTCGAACTAATGACTGCAATGTCAAAAGGAACGCTAAATAATCATACTATTGAAATAGACGAACGCACTGCGACGACTGTTTTCTTGGTATCAGGTGGTTATCCTGAGGCATACGAAAAAGGGAAAGCAATTACTCAATTAGAAAATACAGAGGATGTTTTGGTATTTCATGCTGGAACAAAGTCAGTTGATGGTCAGATAGTTACAAATGGTGGACGAGTATTGACATTGACTGCTTTGGCAGAAAACATGGATGCAGCACTGGCTCTTTCTAATAAAAATGCGGAAATCGTTCAGTTTGAAGGCAAGAATTATCGTAAAGATATTGGATTTGACTTGAAGTAAATTTGGAAGCGAGAGGCGAGACCGCCCTTCGGGCTACGAGAAGCGAGATGTTATAGCGGACTAGAAAAAGTTTCACGCTACATCTCGCTTCTCGTAGCCCGAAGGGCGGTCTCGCCTCCCCGCTTCTTAAAATTCCTCCTTTTTATGTTTCCATTTATGCTGACAATACTTACAAGTATATTGGTATTTCATCGTTTTTAGGCTCAACTCCTTAACCTCGTCAATCGCTTTTTTGTCATTCCAAACGACTTGTTCGACGGTTTTTTCTTTAACTAATTTCTTTTTAGAAATAGTTGCCGCAAACACTCTACGGCATTTCGGACAATGCAGTTTTCTATTCACATATAAATAGAATAACGCGCCAGCCAAAACGGATGTTAAAAGTATTTGTATAAAAACAACCATAGTTTTTCTGTGTTTTTTTAAAGATTACCTTAAAAGTACTACTTTTCTATTAGAAGATAAATTTCGAATTTTGAATTTATCTTTTAAAAATTTGGAAAACCTTTTTAAGAATCATTTGTATTCTAACAGAACTGCTTTGATGCAGATAATATTTTCAACCAAATTTATAATTAAAGTAAAATGGCAAAAAACCAATCACTAGCAATTGGAGATGCACTTCCTGCAATCCGCCTAAAAAATCAAGATAACGAATTTGTTCAACTAGAAGATTATAAAGGAACTCCTATGGTGGTCTATTTTTATCCAAAAAATAATACATCAGGTTGCACCGCTGAGGCTTGTAGTTTTAGGGATCAATTTGAAGATTTTAAGGATACAGGAGCATTAGTATTTGGAATTAGCGCGGATTCGCCTACATCACACAAGGCATTTCAAAAGAAACATCGATTGCCATTTACATTACTTTCGGATAAAGGAAATGTTGTTAGAAAACAACTTGGCATAAAAAGTAATTTACTCGGACTTCTACCTGGCAGAGTTACTTTCGTCATTGACAAGTCGGGAGTTGTTCAACATACGTTTAGTTCGCAATTTGATGCAAAAAAACACGTTAAAGAAGCATTGAAAGTTATTCAGAGTATGTAAATAATGTTGAATGCATAATGCTGAATGTTGAATGCTCCGCTGTTATTGTAATCGAAACACAAGTTGTGCAAATTTTTGTCAATCGCTTTTGAGTTTTAATTTACATAATTTGTCAACCTATTTCAGGAAGGTACAAGCATTCAACATTCAGCATTATGCATTCAACATTATTATTCATCTGTTCTAGTGTTCAATATGCGGGTACTATTTTTTTATAAAAAAACTAAATATGAAACGGTTAGGTTTTCTTTTATGCTTTTCATTATTATCAATCGTTGTTTTTGCACAAAAAACAGACGATGATTTATTACAAGAAATTGTTCAATTGAATAACGACGTAGAAATAAATATTTCTAAAGGCGTTTATCACAGGCATTTGATTGATTTGAATAGTGATAAAAAAGATTGGAGTGGCGCGAAAAATTATAATGAGCAAATCAATTGTTACTTTGAAATAAAAGAAGACGGTGAAGTCCGATTAGTCAAAATAGTTAATGTATTACAAAAGGATAATGAAAAGGCAGTTCAGAATTATTTGTTTGGTGATACCGAACAAATATTAATGTCTTACACGGATTATTTTAGAGGAGAAGAACGACTTGGACAACAGGCTGCGTATTTTGGTGATAAAAATATAGTAGCAACTTCTATCAATGATAAAGTTTTTATTGGAGATAATTTAACTGATGAAATGGTCAAAACCGCTCGAAATGCTTACTTAAAAGCCAGAAAATACAAACAAATGTTTATCACATTATTAAGCATTCAATTGTCAAAATAGTTTTTTGAAAAAAAATAAATAATGTTGAATAATGCTGAATGCATAATGTTAAATGATGAATGCTCCGCTGTTACGATTACAATAACAGCGGAGCATTCATCATTCAACATTATGCATTCAACATTATTCTCATTTATTCTTCATCATAAAACCCCTTTTTAAGCATCAAAAGACTTCAAAAACAGTAGAGTTTTTTGTATCTTTGTAGGCATGAGTCTAGAAGAAAAAAACGAAGGAACAATTACTCCTAAACCAGCTCAAAATAATTATGATGCTGGTAATATTACAGCCCTTGAAGGGTTAGAGGCGGTAAGATTACGCCCAGGAATGTACATCGGGAGTACAGATACAAAAGGCTTACATCACTTAGTCTATGAGGTGGTGGATAACTCAATTGATGAGCATTTGGCTGGTCATTGTAAGGAAATTAATATTATAATACATAAAGATAACTCTCTGACTGTCAGTGATGATGGTCGTGGTATTCCGACAGGAATGCATAAGAAATTGCAAAAGTCAGCACTAGAAGTAGTTATGACTGTTTTGCACGCAGGGGGTAAGTTTGATAAAGATACTTATAAGGTTTCGGGTGGTTTGCACGGTGTAGGTGTATCGTGTGTGAATGCACTTTCTAGCTACTTGAAGGCAGAAGTACACCGCGAAGGAACGATATTTACACAAGAATACAGCGAAGGTAAACCGACAACTGAAGTTAAGATAATCGGTGAAACGACTGAGAGAGGTACAATTGTTACTTTTAGACCTGATGCGACAATATTTGAGGTATTAGAATTCAAATATGATACGCTAGCTACTCGTTTGAAGGAATTGTCATTCTTGAATAAAGGTTTGAAATTATCTTTGAAAGATGAGCGCGACGTTAATGAAGAAGGAGAAGCTCGTTTTGAGGAATTTCTTTCGGAAGGTGGCTTGGTAGAATATATCGAATACCTAGATGCTGCTCGCCAAAAAATTATTGACCAACCTATCTATGTAACTGCCGAAGAGGACAATGTACAAGTAGAGGTTGTAATGCAATATAATACAAGTTATTCGGAGAATATTTATTCTTTTGTTAATAACATTAATACTAGAGAAGGAGGAACACACGTAAGTGGTTTTAGAAGAGCGGTTAATCGTCTTTTCAAAAATTATGGTGATGAAAATAACCTCTTTAGTAAGTTAAAATTTGCGATTGCAGGAGAGGATTTCCGTGAAGGTTTGACTGCAATTATTTCTGTAAAGATACCAGAACCACAGTTCAAAGGTCAAACGAAAAGCGAATTAGGTAACTCTGAAGTCGTTAGTATCGTCTCTCGTGCAGTTGGTAATTCTTTGAGACACTTCTTGGAGGAGCATCCAAAATTAGCTAAACGCATCATTGATAAGGTGATTCTAGCAGCTACAGCACGTCATGCAGCTCGTAAGGCGCGTGAAATGGTGCAACGTAAAAATGTTCTTTCTGGAACTGGATTACCTGGTAAATTGGCAGACTGTTCGTCTCGCGATCCATTGATGAGTGAGATTTTCTTAGTCGAGGGAGACTCGGCGGGTGGTACGGCGAAACAAGGTCGTGACCGTAATTTTCAAGCGATTTTGCCATTGCGTGGTAAGATTTTGAATGTAGAGAAAGCACTTGAACACAAGATATACGAGAACGAAGAAATCAAGAATATTTTCACGGCACTTGGTGTCCGAATGGAAGAAAATGAAGATGGTGACCGCTATCTAAATATTGAAAAGTTACGTTATCACAAGGTAGTTATCATGTGTGATGCCGATATTGATGGTAGCCACATCGTTACTTTAATCTTGACTTTCTTTTTCCGCTATATGAAGGCACTAGTCGAAGAAGGCTATATTTATATTGCTGCTCCGCCATTGTATTTGGTCAAAAAAGGTAAACAATTCCGTTATTGTTGGAATGATGAAGAGCGCAAAGAAGCAGTTGCTATTTTTGGAAAAGGAAATGACAACAGTGTAGGCGTTCAGCGATACAAAGGTTTGGGTGAGATGAACGCAACTCAGCTTTGGGATACGACAATGGATCCCAATACTCGAATCCTTAGACAAGTTAATATTGATGATGGAGCTGAGGCAGACCGTGTATTTTCTATGTTGATGGGAGATGAAGTTCCGCCGCGTAGAGCATTCATAGAGCAAAATGCAAAGTATGCTAAGATTGATGCATAAACATTTTGACTAAAATGCAATAAAAAAGCGACTAAAGTAAGCGATACTTTAGTCGCTTTTTTTTGGATGCTTTGATATTATTGAAAATAAGTACATGAGCAAAAGTAATCCCGTACTTATTAAAAACATGAGTTTTTTTTGAAACTTGGGGGACATTTTTCTATTCTAACGGATATAATTAGTGTAAATACTTTAATTAAAAATCAAAAATCAAAAATTATGAATGAGCAAATTCAAGATGGACCAAAACCAAAGCCTAAAAGACGAAGAAAAAGAATGAAAAAAATTAAAATATCTACAGGACAAGATCTTGCATTAAAAGGAAATTCTTTAATTTTCTTTGAGTTTGATGAGCCAATGAATCAAGTAGATTTGGAGGAGATAAGCTATATTGATGTCAAAGATAGTTTCATTGGTGGTAAAGGAGATGCACAAGTCTTGAATTTGGAAGAAGGAGGAGACCTTTCTATTCTTGATAAAGATGGCATTAATACTTTAGGATTCATTGAAGGAGGTATTATTCCGAGAAAATTAGAATGTGTTACTATTTATTATACAGATAATTCAAGTGTTAGTGAATACAATCAAGTAGTATTATCTGCTTAAAAATTTCGCCCTGCCCTAAATTAAGTTTATTACTTAATTTAGGGCAGGGCGAAATTTTTAGGGTTTATGAAAAATAATTCGTTTTGATGAATAACAATAGCATAATTAAAATAAGTTAGAAAAGTATAAACCAACCATATTAAACCATTTAAAGACAGATAACACCAATAAAAAAGGAAAAAGACTCCCAACTAAAATTGCAAAATAAAATAATCAACCTTTAATTGAGGGAGTAGGAAATATGTTTTTTCTGCCACTGAATAGCCATTTTTCAACAAAATTCGTTGAATTCTTTTACCTTTTATTTGAGCGGAAATTCCTATAATTGGTATCATTTCTTTTTTTATAAAAATGAAAAATCAGAATATTTTAAAAGAATTATAATAAAGCGTAATTTCGCAATATATCTTAAGGTAAAACTATTCAACTATAAAAGTTATTCTTACGATACGCTTCATTCCAAAAAAGAGCGTATTTTAAAATTAGAAACATGGAATTTTTAAAAACATTAGGTTTAAAAGCAGAAAATCTAGGCACAAGCACAGGATGCGAATGGCTAGGTCAAATGAATAACGATAATTTAATTGCTTCTTACTCACCCGTTGATGGAAAATTAATAGGGAAAGTAGCCGCAACTACCCCTGAAGAATATGAGCAAGTTGTTCAAACTGCTAGAACAGCTTACAAGAGTTGGTCAAAAATGCCAGCTCCTCATCGAGGCGAAATCGTTCGTCAATACGGTCAAGCGTTGCGCAAATACAAGCAAGAATTAGGGCAATTGGTTTCTTACGAAATGGGAAAATCATTGCAAGAAGGCTTGGGAGAAGTGCAAGAAATGATTGATATATGTGATTTTGCGGTTGGTTTGTCTCGTCAATTATACGGTTTGACTATGCATTCGGAGCGTCCAGGACACAGAATGTACGAGCAATGGCATGCTTTGGGAATTGTTGGAATTATTTCAGCATTCAATTTTCCAGTAGCGGTTTGGTCTTGGAATGCCATGATTGCCATGGTTTGTGGTGATGTTTGTATCTGGAAAGCTTCCGAGAAAACGCCACTTTGTAGTGTCGCTTGTCAAAACATTTTACAGGAAGTATTAAAAGCTAACGACTTGCCAGAAGGTATTTCTTGTATCATCAATGGTGACCGCGCAATCGGTGAATTGATGACTAAAGATACACGCCTTCCATTGATTTCTGCAACAGGAAGTACGCGTATGGGTAAGCAAGTAGCGGCAACCGTAGCGGAGCGTTTAGGTCGTTCTTT
>CAKZLT010000405.1 GCA_937127195.1 uncultured Saprospiraceae bacterium | reverse complement strand
CTTAATTTTTTAAGCACTTTTAAATAAAAAAATAAAGTTGTATAATGGTGCAACTTATTTATTTTTCTTCACTAATAGCGGCAGTCAACCTGTAACTAATTAATATCCGTATTTCTGAACCCAATAATTAGGCATATCTCCAACCGTTCCCACTTCGTAAAATCCAGCATAAGTCCATGAAGGATTAAGTGTTGTCTTACGATGTCCGCGATTTGGAATTCCCGAATCTACTAATAATAGCATCACAGAAGTTTTGACATCACTTGGACCTCCAACGAGGTTTTCGTTACCATCACTCAACTCTGGCGCTTGACGCAAAACTCTATCCCATGGCCAAGAACCATCAGAGCCTTGATGCTCCAAATCTCCTTTGGCTTTACCTTCTTCACCATGTAATTTGGCAGCAGTATATATTTTCTCGTAAGGCTTTAAGATAGACAAACGCGGTGTCGTTTTTAATTCTTCAATCAATTCCTTCGCTGTATCAATATCATCTTGAATCCAGTCTGCACCGCTAATTACACTTAGTTTTTCGGCTTCTTGTTTTTGAATGTATGCTTCAACTACGGGGATATAACCGATTGGATTTGAACGAATTAAATTAACTTCTTTAATCATATCCTTTTCCCGTTCTGTCATATAGGTAAGATGACGCGCGGTATCCAAATCTGCCTCTGAAACATCACCTGTCGGAGCTGGTGCAATAGGCGATTTTTTTTCTACTACTGTAAATCCTGTCGTTGGTGTTGGAGTACCAGAATTAGTTGTAACCGTTCCTTCCGTAAAACCTTCTACTTTTTCAAAACCTTCAAATCCTTCAAAGTCACCAAAACCTTCAAAGCTACCAAAGTCTGAAGAAGAGGTTGTAATTGTTGTTGTCGTTGTTGGTGTAGCGGTTGTCATCTCAATTGGTGCGGCAAAGTTTTGAACCCAATAATTAGGCATATCTCCGACTGTTCCGACTTCATAACAAGCTCCATATTTCCAATCAGGATTCAATAAGTTTTTTCGATGTCCGCGCCCTGGAATACCTGAATCTATCAATAGAATCATTACCGAATCGTGAACACTCGCAGGACCTCCAACTAAGTTTTCTCCTGCATTAAGTAAAGCAGGGTCTTCTCGTTTAATTCTGTCCCATGGCCAAGAACCATCTGCCCCTTGATGCCCAAGGTCACCTTTAGCTTTTCCTTCATCTCCATGTAATTTTGCTGCTATTTGAAGCTTATCATAAGGCATCAAAATAGAACGCGCTGGCGTGATTTCCAATTCAGCAATCAATTCATGAGCTGTATTGATTTCATCTTGAATCCAATCTGCTCCCATGGTAACATTTGCCATTTGAGCTTCTTGTTTAATGATATAATCTTTGACGGCAGGAATGTATCCTTTGGGATTAGAACGAATAAGATTGACTTCTTTTATCATGTCTTTTTCGCGGTCTGTCATATAGTTCGTAGAACGTGCTGTGTCTAAATTCACAGCTGACTTAACGATGTGATTAGGTTTAAAGGTCATTGGATTTTTCTTTTAATGTTTGATAATTGTTTAGCATGTAAATAGTTGACGTTACACAAAAGCATTTTTGCTATGTCTTGTCTAACATCAGTAAATAAAATTTTTATTCTGAGCAGAAAATATAGATATTGAACCTTATATTCATTGTCAACTTAGAAGAAAGTTCTTTTTATATTTTCTAAAGATATTTAAAAGCATTTTTATAAAAAAATAAAAAGACCTCTTTATTGAGCATAATCAAATAAGTACTAGAAAACTTATCTAATAGACTTTCTAATTTTGAATGGTTTTTCTTAAAATAAAACCTTTTTCTGCTTTTTCTTCCCATGTTTGACCAATACAATCGGTAATACATTGCGTATCCAAAATCATTATTTCTTGATGAATAAGCCCTATATTTTTAGCATAAATTTCTTTAACTAAACGTAATTCAATTAAATTTTCAGCATTGGCATGATAAATAGTCAAGGTGCTATCTGACGAAAAATTGCCAACTGTCATCGGTATATCTAATTCAGCAAGATTACTCTCCCAACCTTTAAATAATTCAATTACTTCTCCATTAATAGGCACCAATTCTGTTTCATCAAAATACAAATTCCCATTCCAAGCTTCTTCGACTTGAAGTGGATAAAGCATTTTTAAAAATCTTCGGTTGTTTTCTGCCCACTCTAGTTGAGTTTGACTTTGATGAACTGCGATAACGTCCTCTAAATTCCAAGGCATAGTTGCACTATCTCTTCGTTCTCTTTCGATTTCGTAAATCAACCGATTAGTATTGTCTCTGAAAGTATCTGTAACCGTTTCGCGTAGTTCATAACTAGCGGAGTCTTTTAGGATACTACCTCCTGACAATGAACTGTATGTGATTGAATCTACATTATATGTGATTGAATTCCCTATTGATAGTGGAAAATATTCATATTTATAGTCAATTTCAAAACTGTCGATTTCATTATCACAAGAGGATAAAATCGTTAAAATTCCTATTAATAATATTGTCAGTTGTTTCATCTTTTTTTATAAAATCATTAATAAGTTGCTTTAGCTGCTTCTATCATCAATTGAATATTAGCTAAAGCCTTTTGGTGTTCATCGGACTTTATTGGATGAGCGTAAACTTCTTTCATTTGTGTTTCAAAGAAATTGACCATTATATTGAATTGCTTCACTTCTTCGTGCGTATTATCATAGATGATTTCACGAAGTGCATCTAGTTCTTCATAAGAATTCACTTCAATCGCTTTCGCCTTGATGGCGCGATGTATTAGCATTTCGTTAAGTCCTTCAATCGTTACGGTATATTTATCCAGCGTGACTATAATAAGCGTAAACGCATAAATGCTATTTGGATTTTTGTGTAAAACTCTTTTATAAAAAATAGGTAATTCTCCTTTTTCATCTAATTGATATCCTAAAGGGAGCAGACTATTTTTTAAGTAATTTAAATTTATCATATTAAAATTTGCTTTCTTTCTATTTAAGTACTTATTAAAACATGGTACTGTATTTTACAAAAAAAAGGATAATTCTTGGTTTTTGAACGTTCCTATCATTTATTTTATAATTTTAATCGACTACTTTGTCAAACAGCAGTATTTTTTCTTGGTTCTTTATGGTTTTACGTGGTCATTCAAAGTCCCATTCACTTAATCTAATTAGGTTTCTAGATTTTTTCCTACTCCCTAAAATCATAAAAAATCTTTTTCTTAAAAATACTAGAAAATACTTTTAAGAAAATTAATTAGTCAAAAAGTAAGGCATCTAAAATGAAACAACAACTTATAGTTATCTTATTATTTCTATTGCCTTTGCAGGTTTTGGGAACACATATTGTTGGTGGTGAGATGAGTTACCGCTGTTTGGGAAATAATCAATATGAACTTTCATTGACTGTTTTTAGAGATTGTTTTAATGGAATTCCTCAATTTGATGATACCGCTTCCGTTGGTATTTTTGATGTAAATAATAATTTGGTCATGGATATCCGAATTCCATTTTCGGGAGATGATACCTTACAACCTGTCCTTTTTGACTCTTGTTTGGTTATTCCTCCAAGTGTCTGTGTGCATCGCAGCACTTACATCGACACCGTTACATTAAATTTTCTAACTGGCGGATATAAGATTTTATATCAGCGATGTTGTCGAAATTTCACTATCGTAAATATTAATAATCCGTCAGGAACTGGTGCAACTTTTTATACTTTTATCTCTGAAGAAGGGCTTCTCGGATGCAATAGTAATCCTGTTTTTAAAGAATGGCCGCCTATTTATATCTGTGCAGGAACGCCCATTGTCTTTGACCATTCTGCTTTAGATATTGATGGTGACTCCTTAGTTTATGAGCTTTGCGCACCATTTACAGGTGCAAATGTTAATGATTCTCGACCGCAACCACCTTATACACCGACTTATAATAACTTCCTTTTTCCTTATGATACAGTCAGTTGGATTCCTCCTTATTCTACCAGTGATATGCTCGGAGGAACTCCTTTAAGTATTGATAGGCAAACTGGACTTTTGACAGGAACGCCTTTTAATCTAGGACAATTTGTAGTTGGTGTTTGTGTAAAAGAATATCGAAATGGTCAATTAATTAGCGTTGCCAAGCGTGATTTTCAATATAATATCGGCTCCTGCTCTTCTGAATATATAGCTGATTTCGATGCACCTAATGTACTTTGTGATGGATTTGATGTCACTTTTGTTAATCAAGGTACTGGCAGTGATTATTTTTGGGACTTTGGGGTACTTGGAACTAGCGCGGACACCTCAATTGATGTCAATCCAAGTTTCACCTTTCCTGATACTGGCGTTTATACGATTACACTGATTAGTGGTCGTGGCAACAATTGTGCAGACACTGCAATTCATGTACTTTCTATTGAAACTAACCAAATTCAATGGGCAGTCGATGCCATTTATGATGCTTGTGATGACTCGGTTACTGTTCAGTTTTTTGACAAGACCTATACAGGTCTAAGCACAGCAGTTGAATGGCTTTGGGATTTTATTGGAGTTGGAACAGATTCTGTTCAAAATCCAGTTGTTACTTTTTCTGGAAGCCCTAATGACCATTATTTTTATCGAATGAAAGTGACTACTTCAAGTGGTTGCGAAGCTGTAAACATTGGAGAAATACAAACTTATCCTATCGAATTAGATTTTGAAATAGGAGAACAAACTTGCCCTGGGCAAGAAATGCAAATTGCTGCAATTAGCTTGGATATCACCGATACAATTGATTATTATTGGTCGCCAGAAGATGAAATTCTTTCTGACATTACAGACTCTACAATCATTGTTGCGCCATTTGTTCCGACGGATTTTATACTAGAAACCAGTATGAATACTTGTACGCAATATGATACTATTCGTGTTGACCCAACCGAAAACGCACCTCCTTTAGATATATTTGCAGACCCTGACACTATTTTTCCAGGAGAGACTTCTCAGCTTTCAGCCACTGATGACTTGACTTATCTTTATGATTGGTCTCCTACGAATACCCTTTCAGATAGTAGTATTTTTAATCCCGTTGTCAATCCCCTAAAAACGACAGATTATATTGTTACGGTCACTGATGCAAGAGGTTGTATTGGAGTTGACACTATCAGAATTTTTGTTCGCCCATTTGAGTGTGAAATACCTTATATCTTTATACCAAACGCTTTTACTCCTAATGAAGATGGTAAAAATGATGTCCTGTATGTTCGTGCCAATGCTGTGGACGAGTTTTACTTTGTTTTATATAATCGTTGGGGTCAAAAGGTATTTGAAACCCGTGATTTGAATATTGGTTGGAATGGTTTTTTTGAAGGTAGAAAATCTCCGCCTGATGTTTTTGGTTATATTTTGCAGGTAAAGTGTTTAACTGGTGGTCAAGTTACTCAAAAAGGAAATGTAACTCTGATAAGATAGTTTTTGAAAAGTGAAGTTTTGTTGATTGAATATTCTGTCTTTAATTCTTTATTTTTAAGTCTCTAACGCCTTGATTGTCAGGGGGTTTTCTTTTATTGTCTCTTAATAATCAAACCTATAAGGTTTTTAAAACCTTATAGGTTTACAACGATTAAATACCTATGACTCTCTAAATTTTTAAAATAAAGTCTAATAAGTAATAAAATCTTTAAAAGTATTCCAAAGCTGTTCTTTGGGAGGTAAGCCTGTAATAACTGTTGGCTTTTTAGTAACTGGATGAATAAATTCTAACCTGTAACTATGTAAATGAATACGTCCATCACGGTTTTTTTCATTAGAACCATATTTCAAATCACCTCTAATCGGGCAACCTAATCGACCAAGTTGTACTCGGATTTGATGTGGGCGACCTGTCAAAGGCTGAACTTTCACTAGGTGATGATTGGCAATAGAAGAGATTAATTCGTAATCCAATACCGCTTTTTTTGCTTGTTTGGTACGCTGTCTATTGTAAGCGTGCGTAACGTTTCGTTCCGTATCTTTTAGTAAAAAATGCTCCAAATGCCCCGATAGAGGTGAAGGTCGATTACTTACAATAGCATAATAAGTCTTTTTTACGCCTCTTTCTCTAAATAATTCATTTAATCGCGTCAAACCTTTACTCGTTCTAGCAAAGATTGTCACGCCACTAACGGGTCTATCTAATCGGTGAACAACACCCAAAAATACATCTCCAGGTTTTTTGTATTTTACCTTAATATATTGCTTAACATATTCTGCAAGCGGTGTGTTATTCGTCTTGTCTCCTTGCGCTAACCATCCTGCGGGCTTATGAACCGCGATAAAATGGTTGTCTTCATACAACACTTTCAATTGACTAACACTCATTATTTTTCTGTTTTATATTTTGAACCGCAAAGATAATTGAAATAGTTTGAAGTTAGTGTATCTTTAGTTTTTTTAGAAACTTTGTAATCTTCTCTTTGTTCTTTTTTTATAAAAAAAAATCATGAAACTAACATTAGGCTATTCACCATGTCCGAATGATACTTTTATCTTCGATGCCATGGTTCATCATAAAATTGATACAGAAGGACTAGAATTTGAAGTAATACTCGGCGATGTAGAAGAATTGAATCAACGCGCTTTTAAGTCTAACTTGGATATTACAAAATTGAGTTATCACGCTTATGCTTACTTGACAGATGAATATGCGTTACTACATTCAGGAAGTGCATTAGGAAATAATTGTGGTCCATTATTGATTAGTAAATCCGCAATAACGCCCGAAGAAGTTACTTCCAAAACAATTGCAATCCCAGGAAAATACACAACAGCTAATTTT
>CAKZLT010000404.1 GCA_937127195.1 uncultured Saprospiraceae bacterium | reverse complement strand
TAGTGATTGTATTTCTAAATTCAGGCTATATCATCGCTAATAGGTTTTATTAGCTTATCTTTAGTTTAGCCAATGTTTTCATATCTAAGCATTGAGGCAAATTGTAATCTTTCTGAAATAAAAGCAAAGAGTTTTCAGTAATTTTATCAAATGCTTCAACAAAATTCGTAGCTTCCTCATTTTCTGTTCCTACTTCATATCCCAAATATTCTAACTGCTCTCGTATTGCATTTGCTAACTCTACCGAACGGTATCTTGGACAAGGAACCTCAACCCAACCCTTTCTTTTGCTCCGTACTATCTGCTCTAACTGTACATTCACAATAACATCTACCTACAATTGCATTTTCAGGAAAATCTAACTTTTCCCTCTTAATAAAAGTATTTGTTTGTAAACCACTAGTTGGGCTACACCCAATATAAAACAGGGCAATTGTAATGTTAATAAGTAACAATATTATGTTTTTAGTATGCATAAAATTATGTTTTTTTTAAAAAAATCGAACTTATAAAATATATGTAAGCGCCAACTCACTTCCTATTCCTCCAACCAATTTTCACTTTCTATAACAGATTCTGCTGTCGTTTTAGACTTTAAAGTACTGACTTGTTGAAATAGTTTTCTCCAATTCCCCCATTTATAAATATAGGCACAAATCAAAATGAATAGAATTTCGGCGATTGTGCTATATAAATACATCATTTCAGCATCCATTTCTTGCATTGTAAAAAGAGCTGGCATCTCCAACGCAGAACCTGGAAACGTCACAATTACCGAAGCATAGATATTATTCATCGCATGAACGCCAAGTGCCAATTCAAGCCCTTCGTCCAATAAAGTAACCAATCCAAACATCAAACCGATTTGAATATAAGACCAAATCAACCAAGTTCCATATTCCGAAATTTCAGGATTTCCGAGATGTAATGCTCCAAAAACCACTGATGTAAAAACCAATGCAATAATCGGATAACGCAAACCAATTCCTAATCCTTGCATGAAATATCCTCGAAATAGCACTTCTTCAAAAGTAGTTTGCAAAGGAATCAACAACAAAGTAACAATCAAAACAGGAAAAAATTGGGCTGCTTCAAACGTCCAAACGTAATTATCTGGATTTGCGCGATAGGCTTCCAGCTCAAACGCTGTCAATAAAATGAGCCAAATCAGCGCGCCTACACCTACTTTTTTCCAATTGATATGCTTATTTGGTGTGATTAAGGTTCGCCAAGGGCGTTCATGTATCCATTTTACTGTAAACAAAGCCGCCAATAAGCCAAAAACAAAAGGCATCAACATAAGAGTCAGCCCTAATGCAGGCGAAATACCCGCAGCTTCAAAATTCATTTCGGTTGCCGCTTCTGGATTATCAGAATAACCAAATACAATGAAAGCAGGAATTCCTCCAATAATCATAGCAGTAAATCCAATGCAAATAATACCCAATAAGTATTTTCCAAAAGAATTAGAACCAACTAAGGCGGCTTTTATAAAAGAATGAACCATATTTTTGATGTTTTGTATTTTTCTAGTTTCTGGATTCTAGTTTCTGCTACCGCTATTTTCGAAAACAGCGGTAGCAGAAACTAGAATCCAGAAACTAGAACCCAATGAAGTTTATACTTTTCCTAATAATATACTCCTAACTAATTCTTTACTAATTGTTTGATTACCAATCTTTTTTCTGACTTCATCAAAAGGATAACGGTAATCACATCCCGATTGCCATTGACTACAACCATAGGCAGTCTTTCCTTTAAGCACTTCCCCTTTTTGGCACTTAGGGCAAATGAGTATATCAGATTTTTTTTGCGACTTTTGACGTTTAGAAATAGTTGGTTTAATCGTATTCGTTCGAGTTGGCGAACTATTTTTACGCTTAGAAATAGGCTTTTTGATCGTGTTTGTTCGAGCTGGCGGACTATCTTTTGTTTTGAGCTGTAAAGCGAAATTTTCATCAAAAAACAACTTCCCTTTTAAGGTTTGATTGTTTTGTTTGAAACCAGAAAGCAAAATGGTCGAACCATTTTCGAGTAATCTTTGGAGTTGTTTAGGCGGAATTTCTTTCTCTGCAAACTGGTAAGGCAACCTAAAATCACAACCTTCTTTCCAACGACCACAGCCATAAGCAGTTTTACCTTTGAGCATTTTTCCTTGTTGGCATTTAGGACAAGTGCTATCCGTTATTTTCTTACCCAAAGGCTTTCTGGGCGTTATTTTTTTTGCAAAAGGCGCGTTTGTTGTTCCCTTTTGCGGTGTCGCAATAGTTGGTCGTTTGGTGTCTTGCTTGACTTCCATAGTTAATTTAGAAATCATTGCTTTCATATTATCAATAAAATTCTTTGCACCAAAAGTCCCTTCTTCAATCTCTCGAAGTTGTTTTTCCCATTGACCTGTCAACTCTGCTGATTTAAGCAAATCATTTTGAATCGTATCAATCAACTGAACGCCCATCGGAGTCGCATGAATTTGCTTTCGTTTTCGCTGAATATATTTCCTCCTAAAAAGCGTTTCAATAATATTGGCACGAGTAGAAGGACGACCAATCCCATTCGATTTCATCAGCTCTCGAAGTTCCTCATCATCTATCTGCTTACCTGCCGTTTCCATTCCTCGAAGCAAAGTAGCTTCCGAAAAATATTTGGGTGGTTGTGTCATTTTTTGAGGCAAAGACGGTTTGTGTTCGCCCTTCTCCCCTACTTTAAAAGCTGGCAAAATAACATCTTCTTCCTTTTTTCCTCCTTTCTTATTATCAAATTTTGATGATTTAGATTTTGGTTTTGGGTACAAAACGCGCCAACCTTCTTCCAGTATTTCTTTACCTGTTGTTTTGAATTGCACGCCATTACTTTCGCCAATAACAGTTGTTTTTGCAAAAATACAATCAGGATAAAAAGCAGCTATAAAGCGTTTTGTAATCGCATTATAGACGTTTAGTTCATTTCCTGCAATGTTTTTTTGAACGCCTGTTGGGATGATAGCGTGGTGGTCAGTCACTTTTTTATCATTAAAAACTTTGGCGGATTTTCGAATCGTTTTACCTAAAAGTGATTGTGTAAATTGACTAAAATTGGTCAACTTACTTAAGATTCCATGTATTTTAGAATACATATCATTTGGCAAATAAGTGGTATCAACACGCGGGTAAGTGACGAGTTTTTTCTCGTATAATTGTTGGACGATTTTGAGTGTTTGGTCAGCCGAATAACCGAATCGCTTATTGCAATTGACTTGCAAACTGGTCAAATCAAAGAGTTTTGGCGGCAATTCTTTACCTTTCACTCTATCAGAAGAAAGAATTTCAAAAGGATACTCCGTTACCTGTTCCAATAGCTTTTGACCGACTTCCTCTTTCGTAAAACGTCCTTTCACATACTGAAAATCCACCTCTCTATAAATCGTGTGCAATTCCCAATAAGGTTCTGGTTTAAAATTTTCAATCTCTTTTTGACGTTCTGCAATCATCGCTAAAGTTGGCGTTTGGACACGACCAACCGACAAAACTTGCTTATAACCACCGTATTTTAAAGTATAAAGTCGCGTTGCATTGATACCCAAAAGCCAATCACCGATAGCACGCGAACTTCCTGCATAATATAAATTATCGTAATCGCTACCGTTTTTTAGGTTTTTAAAACCGTCCTTAATCGCCTCTGGTGTCAAGGAAGAAATCCACAATCGAAGTATCTTACCATTGTATCCTGCTTGTTTCAACACCCATCGCTGAATCAATTCACCTTCTTGACCTGCATCACCACAGTTGATAACCACATCAGCTTTTTTACAAAGGCGTTTGATTGTCCCAAACTGTTTACTGATACCTTTTCGTTTGATGAGTTTAGTCTCAAAACGCTCTGGCAAAATAGGCAAATTATACAAAGACCATTTCTTCCAATCGCCTTGATAATCATCAGGTTCTTTGAGCGTACAAAGGTGACCATAAGTCCAAGTGACGCAATAACCATTGCCCTCCATATAACCGTCATTATTCTGTCTTGCTCCGAGTATTTTGGCAATTTCACGGGCTACACTAGGCTTTTCGGCAATACAAAGTTTCATTGATTTGGATTAAATTATCGTTATTTGATATTGGTTAATTAGCTATTAGTCAGCTTATTATGGTCTTTTTTTTGCAACTATTCTAAAATTTAACGATTAGAAGTGAAACATTTAATATCATAATTTTTTAACCTAATTTTGTGGTTCATTCCTTTTCAAAACTAATTATAGTTCATTTGAATACACTCTGACAAGAATTTGTTTACAATTTAAAAAGCTAACGTAGCGCGACGAGTCTCATCGCCCGACTATTAAAAGCGGCTTTTGTTAGCGGCTCGTCGCGATACGAAACA
>CAKZLT010000403.1 GCA_937127195.1 uncultured Saprospiraceae bacterium | reverse complement strand
ATTTACGCTCCTGTGGGAAGCCATAAAGATCTACTGCCTTATTTAGTGCGTCGCTTACTTGAAAATGGTGCAAACAGCTCGTTTGTTCACCGTTTAGTTGATGCCAATTGCCCAATCGAAAGTTTAACAGAGCACCCAGTTGATACATTATTAGCGTGTCCATCCCTAGATAATCAATTGATCCCATTACCACCACAGATATTTTCTGATCGTAAAAACTCATACAGTATTAATTTTGATGTAGAGAGTGAAGCTCAGCCGTTTGAAGCATTGGTTAAAGAGCAGATGACTACGTATTGGCAAGGTGGTCCAATTGTTAACAATAGCCGTCATTACGAAAGCATGATCAAGGATGGCGCTGCTGACTTACATAGGGTTACTTCGCCATATGACAGAAGTAATAATGTTGGTTCATTTACATTGTAAGTTGCAGACATAGAACAACCGTTTACATCTGTTGCTGTGACTGTATAAGCACCTCCTACTAATCCTGTAATAGTTGAAGCGTTACCTATTCCATTACTCCAAGCATAAGTATAAGTACCTGTACCACCTGTTGTCATTACGGAAATTGTACCATCATTACCTCCGTTCGCACTATTACAAGAAGCATCAGTAACTGTACCTGTAATCGCAAGCATTGTTGGTTCAGATACCATTTGAGACAATACAATTGTACATCCATTAGCATCAGTAACCGTTACAGTATAATTACCTGCTGGTACGTTTGCTAAGTCTTCAGTAGTTGCCATGTTATTCCAAGCAAAAGTATATGGAGCAGTACCACCTGATATATTCAAATCAACTGCACCATCAGAACCTCCATTACAAGATACATTCGTAGCACTTAATGAAGTACCAAATCCTAAAGGTTGAGTCACTGTTACTGTTGTAGTTGCAGTACATCCGTTACCATCTGTAACTGTAACTGAATAACTACCCGCTACCAAGTTAACTAAATTCTGAGTCGTAACAAGATTAGACCAAACGTATCCGTAAGTTCCTGCACCTGTACCACCTGTTACTGTTAAGTTAACAGTTCCATCATTTCCACCGAAGCAAGAAGCTGGTGTCGTTACTGAACTCAACGTCAATGAAGAAGCTGGCTCCGTAACTGTAAATGAACTAGTTGTAGAACAACTATTCGCATCTGTAATTGTAACTCCATATACACCTGCTAATAAACCAGTTGCATTTCCAGTGTCTCCAATACTTGTACTATCCCAAGCATAAGTGAAAGGAGCAGTACCACCTGTTACAGCTACGGTAACTGTTCCATCATTTCCACCTGTACAATTTACATTAGTAAATGTTCCTGTAGAAGCTAATACCGCAGATTCTGTAATTGTGTAAGAACCTACCGCTATACAGTTATTTGCATCTGTAATTGTTACAGTATAAGAACCTCCAGAAAGACCAGATAAGTCTTCTGTAGTTGCCATATTACTCCAAGCAAAAGTATAAGAACCTGTACCACCTGTTACTGTCAAATCAATAGCTCCATTTGCTGCACCATTACAAGTTACATCAGTTGTTGCTGCTACTCCTGAAATAGCTGTAGGTTCAGCTATTGTAGCAGAAGCGTTAGCTGTACAACCATTCGCATCTGTAATGACTACATTGTAAGTACCTGCTATTGCAGATAAATCCTCTATAGTAGTAGAAGATACATCGTCCCAAGCAAAAGTGTAAGGACCTGTTCCACCCATTACAGTTAAATCAATAGAACCATTTCCAGCATTACATACTGCATCAGTAGCAGTTACAGAAGCACTTAGTGCCATAGTTGGCTCACTAACTGTCGCCATAGCACTTGTAGAACAACTATTAGCATCTGTTACTGTAACATTATAAGTTCCAGCAGAAAGACTAGATAAATCTTCTGTTGTCATCATATTATCCCAAGCAAAAGTATAAGGACCTGTTCCACCTGTTACAGCTAAATCTACTGAACCAGTAGCACCACCATTACAAGCTACATCAGTTATTGTTACACTAGCTGCAAGCATTGCAGGCTCTATTACAGTTCCAGAAGTTGTCATAGAACAACCATTGGCATCTGTTACAGTAACATTATAAGTTCCAGCAGAAAGACCAGATAAGTCTTCTGTTGTCATCATATTATCCCAAGCAAAAGTATAAGGACCTGTTCCGCCCATCACTGTTAAGTCAATAGTTCCGTCAGCATCACCATTACAATCAGGATTAGTTACTGATTTAGATAAACTTAACGCCGCAGGTTCTGCCACAGTTACAGAAGCAACTGTAGAACAACTGTTAGCATCTGTTACAGTTACATTATAAGTTCCAGCAGAAAGACCAGATAAGTCTTCTGTTGTCATCATATTATCCCAAGCATACGTGTAAGGAGCAGTACCACCTGATACAGTTAAATCAACTGAACCAGTTGTATTACCATTACAATCTACATCTGTAGCTGTACCTGAAGCCATCAATACTGTTGGTTCATTTACTGTTACTGTTTCTACTTTAGAACAACCGTTATTATCTCTAATAGTTACTGAATAAGTTCCAGCTGCTACGTTAGATAAATCTTCTGTAATTGCTCCATTATTCCAAATGTAAGTATAAGGCATTGAACCACCAGATACTGTTAAATCTACAGCACCATTAGTATTACCATTACAATCTACATCAGTAGTAGTAGCAGAAGAAGTAATTCCTGTAGGCTCAGTTACCATAGCAGAAGCATTAACAGTACAACCATTAATGTCTGTTATTGTTACTGTATAGTTTCCACCTGCTACACCAAATAAATCTTCTGATGTCATACCATTGCTCCAAGAATAGCTATAAGGAGCAGTACCACCAACTACTGTTAAGTTAACAGTTCCATCAGCTGCACCAGCACAACTTACATTATTAAATACTATTGTAGAAGCACCTAACCCAGAAGGAGAAGTAATCGTTACAGTCGTAATTGCTGTACATCCATTCGCATCCGTTACTGTTACATTGTAGTTACCTGCTGTTAAGCTATTAGCTACTGTATCCGTTTGGTTATTTGCTCCTGCATCCCAAGCGTAAGTGTAAGGAGCCGTTCCGCCCATTCCTACTACTTTAGCTGCACCATCTGCACCACCAGAACAACTTGCCTGTGATGTTTCTACAGCCGTAGCAGTTAATAACATTGGTTCATTTACTGTTACAGAAGCCGACATGGTACAACCATTTGCATCTGTTACAGTTACAGTATAAGTACCTGCACCTAAGTTAGAAGCAGTTGTATCAGTTTGTCCATTAGACCAAACATAAGTATAAGGCATTGTACCGCCCATTGCTGTTACTGTAGCTTTACCATCTGTTGCAGCATTACAAGAAACATCTGTTCCATTATAATTAGATGTAACTGCTGCACTTGCTGTTAATGCCATAGGTTCTGTAATAGTTACAGAAGTATTTGCTGTACAATTATTAGCATCAGTAATAGTTACATTATAAGTACCTGCACCTAAGTTAGAAGCCATTGCAGTTGTTTGATTACCTGCTGCTGCATCCCAAGCATAACTATAATTCATTGTACCACCTGTTCCCATTACAGTCGCAGAACCTGTTGTATTTCCATTACAATCTATATTAGTTTGTCCTGAAATAGAAGCTATTAATACTGCTGGCTCTGTAATGATTACAGAAGTATTTGCAGTACATCCACTTGCGTCTGTTACAGTTACAGTGTAAGTACCTGCTGCTAAGTTGGAAGCAACTGAATCTGTTTGACCACTAGACCAAGCGTAAGTGTGACCACCTGTTCCGCCTGCTCCTCTTGCTGTTGCTCTACCATCAGATAGACCATTACAACTAACATTAGTAGAAGCTGAAATAGAAGCTATTACTGCTGTCGGTTCTGTAATAGTTACAGAAGTATTTGCAGTACATCCATTTGCATCTGTTACAGTTACAGTATAAGTACCTGCGGCTAAGTTAGAAGCAACTGAGTCTGTTTGACCACTAGACCAAGCGTAAGCGTGAACACCTGTTCCGCCTGTTCCTCTTGCTGTTGCTCTACCTGTACTTGCTCCATTACAAGCTACATTCGTTTGAGCTGAAATAGAAGCAACTACTGCCGTAGGTTCTGTAATGGTTACAGAAGCAGCAATTGAAGAACAACTATTAGCATCACTTACAGTTACACTATAAGTACCTGCGGCTAGGTTAGAAGCCATTGCAGTTGTTTGATTAGCTGCTGCTGCATCCCAAGCATAAGTATATGAACCTGCTCCACCTGCTCCCATTGCTGTTGCAGTACCTGTACTTGCTCCATTACAAGTTACATTAGTAGAAGCTGAAATAGAAGCAACTACCGCTGTAGGTTCTGTAATGATTACAGTGTCCTTACTGAAACAGCCATTCATATCAGTAATTGTTACTAGATATTTCCCTGCTGTTAAGTTAGAAGCTGTTGCAGTCATTTGATTATCTGCTGCTGCATCCCAAGCGTAAGTGTACATTCCTGTACCTCCTGCGCCCATTGCTGTCGCGGCTCCATCATTTCCTGCATTACAAGAAAGATTAGTAGAAGCTGAAATACTTGAAGTAACAATCGTAGGCTCTGTCAATGTGATAGAATCTACTGCCATGTTACCAATAGCATCCGTTACAGTTACTAAGTATTTTCCTGCCATTAATGCCGTTGCAGTATCATTCATTTGGCTACCTGCATTCGCATCCCAAGCATAAGTATAAGGCATTAGACCACCTGTTGCACTTGCAAGACCAGCTCCATTTGCTCCACCATTACAAGATATATCACTACCATTGTAATCCGTTGCTACTGACATTGTTATTGCCAAAGGCGCTCCAATAAAGAAGTTATCTAAATCTACATAATAGTCACCAGAAGCATAAACAGCTTGTGTAGCTATTTGTATTGTTTGACCTGCATACGCAGATAAATCAAACATTTTAGTTGCCATTGCCGCTGAAGTCACGTGATTACCTTCATAAATAGAATCAATTACTGTAAAGTTAGCACCACAGTCTGTTGATACATATATATATATTCTATCATTCTCACCTGTTAAATCCTTACCTACGGTTCCACCACCTGTATAGTTTGCATAACGGTAATCAAATTTGAATATATCACCTGTTGCAATTGCTCCTATTTTAGGAGTTGTTGTTGTAAATGGTCCAGGAGCACTACCATATAAATTATAAAATAAAACATTTGATGGTGCATTGTGTGCACCTGTAATGTTACCATTACTAATCCAATTTGGATTTGTAATGGCTTCAAAATTTTCACCAAATGGTGTAGTATAAGTTAGTGCAGTCGTTCTAGTAACAGTTGTACTATCATTAGCTTTAACACCATCTACACTCAATTCTGTATAAACTTTTACTTCATAAGCTCCTGCCATTGAAGCATCATAAGGCGTTGCAAATGTATGTTGTACAGTTACTCCTGTAGCTAAAGAACCTGTCCAAGTTTCTGTAACTGCTGTTCCACCATTCACTGTATAAGATACAGGAAAGGTAGTTTGTGTTGCAGTACCAAAATTAGTAATATCTATAGTAACAGAGTCTGATGTATTACAAACCACTGATGATGCTACCGTAACTGCTGTTACTCCCACATCATTTGGAAATACTCCTCTTACTCGGAAATTATCTATAAAGATGTCATTATCTTCTAGGTCATTAACTGAACCATCCGTTGCCCAAATCGCAAATTGTGCATTTTTATTAGCATAAGCTGTTACGTCAATACTTTCTTGATTACCACCTACAGCAGTAACATAAGTATTATCATAAGTAGCTAAACTAGTCCAAGATGTACCGCCATTTGTTGATACTAATACTTGAATTTGGTCATCAGAACCTAGGGTAGTTACACCAGTACCAGCATAAGCAAAAACACCAAAATCAAATTCTACAACATAAGTAGCTGCACCTGTTAAACTATACTGAGGTGTAAGTATCCAATCTTCTACATTAGCAGCGTACAAGTTAATTTTTGCTGCACCTGTAGAGCCATTATTACCGAAGCCATCTGTTCCCCAATTTCCTGAACCGAAGCCTGAAGGCCCCGTAGCAGGCGTACCACTTGTTGCTTCATCCCAACATGCATCAGGCGTAAAACCAGCAGAGAAATCCTCTAATTGTGGTAATGTAAAGACATCACAAAGTGTCGTGAAACTACCTGCCGATGACCAAACAATACTTGTATCGCCAGCTCCACAAATTGCTCTTACATAGAAATCATAATTCGTATTAGACATTAAACTAGAAACAGAATGAGGATTAGTACCTGTTACTACTGATGTAGCTGTACCTACTCCTGTACCTGGTGTAAAACCGTTTGGACCATACTCTAATAGCCAAGAGGTAGCACCTGCATTATCTGTCCAACCTAAGTCTGCACCAGTAGCAGTAACATTAGCTGTTGTCAATGCCGTAGGCGTCGGACAAGCTAAAGGCGTAGTGAAAGTACCTTCTCCTGACCAAGCACTTGTATCTCCAGGACTACAAATAGTCCTAACATAAAAGTCATAAACTGTATTCTCTGTAAGAGAATTAAGTGTATAAGGATTAGCACCTGTGTATACTATTGTTCCTGTTCCCATTCCTGGCATAAAACCATCAGGACCATATTCTATCTGTGAAGAAGTATCAGCAGCAGTATTGTTATTTGTCCAACCCAAATCAGCACTAGAGGGAGTAAGATTTGTAGCAGTCAAAGCATTCGGAGATATACAAGTAGGTGTAGTTTCTACTTGTAAATCATCAAAAGTTATGTACCACGGTGAACCGTTTGCTACAACATGAATACCCAAATTGTAAGTACCCGTAGTTGCAGGAGTGAACGTAGCAGTATATTTAGTATAAGTCGTATTCGTTGCACCAGAAACAGCAGTACCAATAGTTGTAGTCATGGCAGCACTTGTCTGCCCATTACCCATCGCTGTTTCTAAAGTTGTCCAACCACTCAAACCATCGGTTACATAGTAAAATGAAAAATCATAAGATGTACCAGCGGTTAAATCCATTGATGGTGTGTATAACCAATCATCTGCAGTCCAGTTGGTATGGATGAAGTTAGTACCAGTTCTCGGTGCTCTATTTCGATTCTGCACAGTACCAGTTGTTACCCAATCGCCAACTTCTACCATACAATCTGGAACTACTCCAGTACCTGTAGAAGCCATCGTTTCGAAACTCTCTATCCAAGGTAATGTCACTGACGCACAAGCCGTTGTAAAACTATAAGGTCCAACCCAAGCACTTTGGCCACTGCCTCCGCCACCGATAGCACAGTCTGCTCTTACATAGAAATCATAAGTAGTATTAGCCGCTAATCCATTCAATGTGTATGGATTTGCTGAAACAGCAACAGTAGTACCAGTCCCCTGTGTAAATCCAGTACTGCCCCACTCAACATCCCATGCTGTGTTACTAGGCATATTATTATCTGTCCAACCTAAGTCTGCACTTGTTGCTGTAAGGTTAGAAGCGACTCCTGCTGAAGGAGGAACACAAGCTGGTGCTGCCACTACTGCAAAAGTATAATCTTCCGTTTCACTTCTTGCATTTGGAGAACAAGCACCTGGATTTGTAGAGTTATAATCACAAATTGCTCTCATTCGGTAAGAACCTATTGGTGTACCCACAGGAACTGTAATACTTCCTGATGCTGAGCCTACATACGCACCAGAAGCATAAACTTTCTCACCAGTATCATCGAAGTCCAAGTCATTATTCCAATCTACCCAAACATTGACACCTACTGTAGTTCCTACTAATGTAGTAGAAAAAGTAATAGAACCAGTAGCGTATTGACTAACAGTCATCGTAGTAGCATCTTGATATCCATTGGTTGCATAACCAGAGCCAGTATTAGATATATTGGTACTTCCGCCTGTAGTTGTAAAATCATCAAAGTAAGACGAGGAATTACTTGAAGAAACTTGACAGTGTCCTGTATAGAAACTATAAGGTCCAGCCCAAGTACTTGTGCTTCCTCCACAATCTGCTCTTACATAGTAATCATACGAAGTATTAGCTGTCAAACCTGATAGCATCTTAGGATTAAATGATGCAGTATCTACTGTACCTGTACCTTGCGTAAATCCTGTTGCTCCCCATTCTACATCCCAAGCTGTCGCTGTACCGTTTTCTGTCCAGCCTAAACTTGCACTTGAAGATGTAACACTTGAAGCAAGTCCTGCACTCGGTGGTACACAAGACGGTGCCGTTGGTACAACAATCATAAATGATGCTTCCAACTCATCCGCAGGAGTTTCCCAAGAGCCTCCTCCATCGACATCATTTCCATCATTTGGACTAACACCTCCGTTATTTCCTATAGTAGTACCATAGGCAACGACATCAATTAGTCCTCCATCCCAACCGTCATCATATCTATCATAACAATTGACATAATAAGTACCTGGAGCAAGTGAGACACTTTCATTGGCTAATAGCCCTTGAGCATTACCATAAGTTCCATCTCCTTGTCCCCATACTTGAGTACCTCCGCCATCAACAGCCGTAGTTATACTCACCCACTTTTCTGTGGCACAACAAGTCCCAGCAGTAGTGGTAATAGTTATCGTACTTTGAGCGATCGCAGTCAAACTGACCAGCGACATCAAAGCCGAAAATAATAAGTAACGTATTCGTTTCATAAATTCATAAATTAATTAAAAAATAATAAGCCAATATAAATACATCACTAAATTACCTAAATAGTAGTTTAGTGATAATAATTATCTAATATATTCTTTTGACAGTGTTTAACGTTTGAGTAGTGGTAGGATTTAGTCTTACTTAATTTTGAATAATGATGTCACAACTTTTAGTAAAGTCGCTTCTGTCATCACTAAAATAGTTTTTTTGTTGGTTCTATACAAAATGGCCAACATATAATTTTATTTATAATTTGTATTGTCTTATTTTTCAGTATAAAAAAATAAAATCCATTTATTCTTTTGAATGTATTGAAATATTTTTTGATATGAAAGAAGGATAATTTACTTTTTTCTTAAAAAAGCAATGTAACAAAATGGTCAATAAATTCTCATTTTTAAGGCACTTCAAGTTACTCTAATGAGAGCTTATCCTAGTTGTGTTTGTCACATAAAAAATAGTTCTTTGAAAAATGCCGTAAAAACTCAAGATATTTCAATTAAATGAATAAACTAGTAACTACGGAATTTTTCAAAGAACCCAAAAAAAATTATGGTTTAATTTGCTCCCACCTTTCCTAACTCTTTAATCTTTATATTTCTAAACCAAACTCTATCACCATGGTCTTGCAAAGCAATATGCCCTTTTTTAGATTGACCAAAAGCAGCGTCTGGCATTCTTTCTTTACTAAATTTAGAATTTTCAACCATTGCGTTCCATTCATCTGTCCACATTTCAAAAGAGACAACTTGATGCCCATTGAGCCAATGTTCGACCTTACCATTTTGAATTTTCAAACGAACTTTATTCCATTGACCAGCCGATTGAACGGTCTCATATTTACAAGACAATAAATCATATAAATCACCTGCGCGATGCTTATCGAAAGCTGCATCTGGGTGACAAGTATTGTCAAGTACTTGCATTTCTACGCCAGTAAGCCACGTCGAATGATATTTGTCATCTTCGACCACGTTGTAAAAAATTCCACTATTTCCACAATCAGAAATTTTCCATTCTAATTCCATAATGTAATTTTCATATTCTTTATCTGTAACAATATCTCCCCATTTATCCTTTGTTGGGACGAAAGCAAGCGCATCATTTTCGACTCTCCAAGCATTTTTGGTTTCGTCTTTTTTGTAAATATGCCAACCTGTTAGGTCTTTTCCATTAAATAATAACTCCCAACCAGCTTGCTTTTCGGCTGCTGTTAATGTATTTAATAATTGAATTGGAGCAGATTTTACAATTCCAGCTTCTGTTGAAATGTTATTCATGGTGTACCACGATTCTGCTGTCCAAAGTTCATGGTCTTGTTCACTAATAAAGTGATTTTTCAAACGAATATAAATAAGATGTTCTTTTTTCAAACCATCAAATTCCAAAAATACACGCCTTCTATCTTCAGAAACCGTAGCCGATTTGACCGTCAATTCTGTTTCATCCATTTTTGGGCCGCCATAATTTATAGTTGGTTTGTACCACCAACGTTTGATTTGATAATCCTCAGGATTCCAGCCTTGATTAGCTTTGAGTGGTTCTGTAAATTCGATTTCTACACCATTAGATTTGGCGCGTACGGCAAGCATTTCAAAGGTAGATTTCTCGTTAAATTTCAATCGTTGTAAACCATAATACAAGCCGCCTTCGTGTCCCCAGTTACCTGTTGAGCCTATTCCTCCAGCATACAATGAGCCATCTGGTCCCCAGCAAACTCGATTAACTCCAGCTTCCAAACCTTGCGTGAAGCGGAACAATGCGCCTTGATATTCACCATTGACTTTTTCAACAAAAACACGTTTCAAGCCACCGTGAGTTACTTCTCCATGTAGCATTTGACCTTTATAAATGCCATCGTTCATGGTCGTTATTTGGCTTGGCGAATTACCAATTTCATTTTGTGGCAACCAAACTACGGGTTTGGTTTCAGTCAAATCAGCAACACCTTCGGGATCAACCGAGCGAGAACCAAACCACGCGCCTTTTCTAACATGAACAATCTTACTAGAAGGTAGCCAATCGCCTTCATTGTCAGCTACGAATATTTCGCCATCCACGCCAATTCCGACACCATTAGGCGTACGAAGTCCCGAAGAGACGAACTCTAGGCTTCCGTCTTTTTTGGATATTTTGAACACCTTACCTCTATCTTTGATTTGAGGGCTTGAACTCGCGCCTCCTGCTTCGATTGCAGTTGCTAGTGTTCCATAGAAATAACCGTCTTTATATGCCAATCCGAAAGCAAATTCATGGAAATTGGCAGAAACACGCCATTTGTTAGAAACGGTTTGATATTCGTCAATAATATCATCGCCGTTATGGTCGATGAGTTTTGTTAGTTCTTGTTTTTGTAAAACGTAAATTTCATCATCCACGACTTTCAAGCCCAAAGGCTCAGCTAAGCCACTACCGATTAGTTTGGTTGTCATTTTGGTTGGGTCTCCTGAGTTGACATTTTCAATAATATAAACAGAACCTGCTGGATCCCAAGTACTAATCACCATTCTACCATCAGAAAGAAAATCCATGCCGCCAACCTTTGGCGTAAATATATCTGGACGTGCTTGTGACAAATCGTAACTCGGATGAACGCCTGCTAAAGCAAATCCATCTCCTGGTATTTGGCGTGTTCCCCACGGTATTGGTTTTACATTAGGGGTTCTTGCTTGTTCTGTTTTGTGGTGATACAACATCGAAGAAGGCACGGATATATATTCGCTATTCCCTGGCACTCTTACCTCAAATGTTAACCCAAAACCACCACCACCTTCAAAGAATTCGGTTCTTAATTTGTACAATCCTTTGGTCAATTTGACGGTAACAGCCGAGCCTTCCATACCGTGCAACCCATCTTGGTCGCCTATCAATTGGTCATTTAACCAATATTTAGAACCGTCATCACTTTGCATTTTGAAATGATATTCGCCTGCGTCCTCTACTTTCAAATAGCCATCAAAAGTAAAGGCAAAATTATCTTCTGTCCATTTTATATCTGCCGTTTTAAGTTGAATTTTATTAGATATAGCTTCATAATTTGGTTTTCGTCCTGCAAATTTGAAAGCCGCTAAATTCTGTGGTAAGCTATTATTTTGAAAAAATTTAACCAATACACCTTGTGATAAATCATCCTCTTTGACTGTTGTATTAGGTGCAACAGTCATTGATTTCGTTTCTTTATCTACTTGACTTGCCTCTTCTTCTGCATCCAAATTCAAAATGTAAGTAATCATTGTTTCGATGTCTTTTACATCCAAATTAGGATGTGCATTCATGGCTGCTTCGCCCCAGTTTCCTGTACCACCTGTGACTACTTTTGTGGTTAGCTTTTTTAGATTTTCAGCGTTGTTTTCATAGCGTTTGGCAACTTCAATATAAGCTGGTCCAATAGTTTGACGGTAAGTATTGTGACAAGTTTTACAGTCATTTTTGGCAATCAAAACATAGCCTGGATCAAGTACTTCGGGTTCTTCCTTGATTAAATCCTTTTTCTTAGGATGGTCAATCATTGGATTTTTAACAAAGTCGCAAGTGAAGTTTGTTAAACCGTTTGATTTTAAAGTCAAAAGACCATCTACATCAATAGCTTCTAGGTCTTTATTCTTGCGATTAGTTGTCTTTTCGACCTCAAATTCACCGCCTGTTGTTTGAATACTTTCAGCAAAAGGAACAGAACTCACGTTGGTTCTTAAGCCAATTTGAATGCCTTCAGGAACACCATTTGTAGTAAAAATGCGTTCTAATCCCATTGTGCCATTTTCTTTGCGTCGAAATTCTGGCTGTTCGGTTATTTTTACGATTTTTCCATCAGAAAGGGTTAATTCATACATCAAATGGGCGTGTTCTCCTTTGAAACGATGCCCTTTGTATTCCACTTTTTTAGGTAGAAATTCATTTCCATCTTTTAAAATTAGCCACGGTTTTTCATGGTTATTTTGTATCCAAGCATCGCCGACAGAGGTTGGCTGTGGCCCATGATGCGTTGTGTAAACTGGCCCATCGAAATTGACACGACCTTTCCATGCTTTATATAGAGAACTGTGTTCGGCACTGTAAGCAACCCACATATCTTGGTGTAATGCAAAGGTAACTACACGCGGAATTGAGTCTAAAACTGACCTAAAAACCCACGGATCATTGGGGCGGTCATCAATGAGTGATGATTTTTTTTGATTGCAAGAGATAGCAATCATTCCGATTATTGCCGTAACAAAAGCTAGGCGAAGTATTGTTTTTATCATAATTATTTAGTTAGAAATATTGAAAAGCGTTCTTACAAATGTAGTAATATTCAATAGCTTTTTGAAGTGATAAAAAGCCTTAAAGTTTTCTTTCTTATAAAAAATAAATGGTTAATTTTATCTGACTAAAAGGAGTTTTTTGCTAAAAAACAATTTCCCTAACCGCGAATGAGCAATACTATACGTTACTTGAATTAGAAGTCTCAAAGACTTCCAATATTACTTTTTTATAAAAAACGAAAAACATTAATCTTATGAGAAATCTAACTTTTACATTATTCTTTTTATCCTTCTTTTTGAGTGTTAATGCTCAAGAATTATCACTTCAATTAACCCATGAAGATGATATTGTGATTACTAATAATTATTATGAAGGAAAGCTTTATTTTGATGATAGTATCCGTTATGACAACTGCCAGACGGGCGGAGAGCTTTTATTTTTACAATATGACAATACAGGAAATCAGGATTTCATAACGACTCCTTCTTATCCAGTTGAAATGGTTTCTAATTTGGTAAGTGATGGTGCTGGTTTTTCAAAAATAGCTATTGTTAATCAGGGAGGTTTTTCATTTTCGGATGGAACAACGAATAATATAGGCTTAAATATTGGTCGATATAATCATAGTGATGGTTCAATTCTTCCGCTGTTATCTCCTCAAAGTAATATAAAAATGCCCCAGTTTCGGAATACTTACCTAATTGAATTTCCGAATGGAGATTGGGGGATTGTAGGTGATTATTATGATGGAGATTTTTTATTTCCAGGTATGACTACGGCTTTGAATACGAATGGATTGCAAGTAAAGTCTTACATTCTAAAATTTGATGGAATGACTAATCAAGTCGTTTGGCAGAAAGAAATGTCCGTTCATTCTAATCACCAACCTGCTGTCGCCTCGAATGGCGATATATATATAACAGGTTATAGAAATGCTTCGGATACGGTTACTTTAGGTAACTTGACGTTACTTCCAAGCACTGTAAGTTCAACCAGTAATTTTTATATGATTAAAATGGATGAACAAGGAAACCTTCTTATGCTAAAAGATGTGATAGAAACAGATGTAACAAGTAGTTATATGAGACCATATCAATTTCATTTGCAGGATAGTACCTATTATATAGTGAGTGAATTTGATGGACAAGCTACTTTTTCTAATAATGATACCTTAGCGGGCAGTTATAGTTTTATTGCAAAATATCAAGCTAATAATGACTCTTTGCTTTGGCTGCGAGATTTACCTGTTCCGATTAAGAGTTCAGCCTTAGATTTTCAGAATAATTTATATTTTTTAAGTCTTTTACAATATACTAATTGGACTTTAGATAGCATTAATTTTTATAATGAAAATCAATTTATTGGCGTGATGAATGATACGGGTGGGATAAAAGCTATTAATGTAATTCCAAATTCAGGTTCAAATTTTGGTGCTTCTAACCCAATTAATAACCAATTCTTGACGAATAGCCAAGGAAAAGTTTATGGTCTTTTGGGTGAAATGGGACATTATAATAAGTTATTATTATTTGAGGTCGCTTCTGTTGGGCAGCTTATCATGATAGATGATTTTGACTATGAATCTTGTTTCATTTCTACCCAAGAAGAAAATCTAACCGTTTCCATCAAAATCGCTCCTAATCCAGCAACGGATTTTATCAATATTACAATTGAAGATGAAAACTATTCGGGAGACGTTTTTTATAGATTGTATAATGCCAATGGTCAATTATTACGAACAGAAACCATTAAAAATCAAGCTGAAAGTATTAATATTCAAGATTTGCCAAGCGGTCTTTATTTTACAGAAGTTATTACAAAACGCGGTTCAGTAACAAAAAAAGTGATTAAACTTTAAAGTCATTTTTTAGAGCAAGCAATAAATAAACGACTTTAGAAAGTGGTTTATTTATTGTTTGTTCTTTTACAAGATAAAAGCTTCTTTTTATAAAAAAATGAAATAGAGCGTATCATTCTATTCAAAAAATTCATCGAAATAGATTACCTTGTGAAAAGCAAGGTTTACACACAATTTAAGAAATAAAGACTTAGTAACAAGAGTAGAACGTAAGTATCTCATGATTAAGGCATTAATAGTTGATGATGAAGAGAATAGTAGATTGACATTAAAAAATATGTTATCAGACTATTGTCAAAATGTAGAAGTTGTAGCACTCGCTGCATCAGTAAAGGAGGCAATAGCCTTGGCTAAAGTACATTCTCCAGATGTAGTATTTTTGGATATTGAAATGCCAGTTGAAAATGGTTTTAAGTTATTAGAATATTACACAGAAATACCTTTTGAAGTCGTTTTTACAACGGCTTATGATCAGTATGCTGTCAAAGCTTTTAGGTTTTCGGCAGTAGATTATTTGCTCAAACCAATTGACTTAGAAGAACTTCGTAACGCCATCAGAAAGTTAGAAGAAAGGAAACAGTCTTCTAAAAAAGAACACTTCGAAACACTTCAATATAACATCAATAATCAACTCAAAAAGATTGCACTTCCGACACTCGAAGGTTATTCTTTTATAGATATTGATGATATTATTTATTGTATTGCCAGTAATAATTATACAGAAATCCATGATATAAAAGGGCGTAAAATCTTAGTATCAAAGACTTTAAAAGAGTATGAAGATCTACTAACACCTAACTTCTCCTTCTTTAGAACAAATCGCTCCTACTTAGTTAATTTGACTTACATCAAAGAGTACAAAAAAACTAAAAAACCTACTATTGTAATGAGTAATGGTACTGAAATACCTTTAACTCTAGCGAGGAAAAAAGATTTTATGGAGCGACTAGGTAAGATTTATTAATGTTATCTTTGCACCTCATTGAAAGAGTAGCTGATTGAAAAAAAGGGCTTTTTATTATAAAAATGCCATTATGGGTTGTCTCCTTTATAATTAATCTTACAATTAGTTGTAAAAGTCTTATTAGAAAAATATTTTTGCTTTTGTTAATAATTTTTTTTATTAAAAATTAACAAAAAGCCATTTCTTAGGGCTTTAAAACTAGAAGAATACAGTATGTACGATATAATACTTAGCTTTATTACAGCATTTACATTGACTTACTTTGCAATACCTTCTGTCATTAATGTAGCTCGTGTCAAACGGCTATTTGATGACCCAAACGAAAGGTCTTCTCACACTGTTAGTATTCCTTCTTTAGGCGGAATTGCTATTTTTGCAGGTTTGATTTTTTCAGTTATCTTTTGGACGCCATTCAATGTATTCGGAAATTTGCAATATATACTCTGTTCTTTGGTCATTATGTTTTTGATAGGAGCAAAAGATGATATTCTCCCCATGCGACCTTCTGCAAAATTTGCTGGTCAGATATTCGCCGCGCTAATCATGGTTTACAAAGCTGACGTTGTTATCACCAGTTTTTACGGCTTATTCGGGATCTATGAATTAGCAGATTGGTTTAGTGTACCCTTCTCAGTTGTTGTTATTGTGCTGGTAATCAATGCTTTTAACCTAATTGATGGGATTAATGGATTAGCAGGAACAATAGGTTCTATCATTGCAGCTACTTTTGGTATATGGTTTTTTTCGGTAGATAGAATCGAAATTGCCCTAGTTTGTTTCGCATTATTGGGCGCAATTGTTGCTTTTTTAAAATATAATTATACACCAGCAGAGATTTTTATGGGTGATACAGGGTCGCTTCTAGTTGGTCTAGTTAGTTCGATGTTGGCTATCAAATTCATGGAAGTCAATGGAAATCTAAGTGTGGATAGTCCTTATTTTATCAATTCTGTACCAGCAGTTACTATCGGAATTCTTATCATTCCATTGTATGATACGATAAGAGTTTTTAGTACCAGAATACTTCGTGGCCGTTCTCCTTTCTATCCAGATAAAACGCATATTCACCATCTTTTGTTAGATTTGGGATATTCTCATTCACAGGGAACTGCCATTCTTGCAGTAACCAATATTTGCTTTATTCTATTGGCATTATTATTACAAGATATTGGCATACTTTACCTTATGATTGTCGTACTTGGTTTGGCGACGATCCTTTCGGGCTTTTTGTTTTTTGCCGTAAAAAAGAAAAAAGCAGGACTAAAGAAAAAGTAATATTGAAGTTTTTGTTAGGGAGTAGGCAATAAATAACCTACCACAAAAAACAATAAGTTCGACTGGTAGGTTATTTATTGCCTACTCCCTTATAAACAAAATGCATTTAAATTAATCTCAACTATGACCAATTTACTATTGGTTTTCGTAGGCGGAGGACTTGGCAGCCTTTGTCGATATGGTATCTCTAACCATTTGTCGGTTTATTCTTCCGCATTTCCTTACGGAACACTTACGGCTAATGTGCTGAGTAGCTTAGTTTTAGGTTTTGTTACAGGTTTATTAATGCAAGAGGTAGAATGGGTGAGCAATGAAGTAAAGTTATTAATTGCAGTTGGTTTTTGTGGCGGATTTAGTACCTATTCTACTTTTACAAACGATACATTTCAACTATTAGAGGCAGGAAATTGGACTTTAGCTTTTGCAAATGTGGCTAGTAATTTATTGGTCTGCCTTTTAGCTATTTTTATTGGAATGTGGATTAGTAAAACTGTTTTTTGAGCTTTATCATCCCAAAGGTTATATTAGAAAATACATTAAGCCATTAGTTTAAAGTTACGGAACTATTTTTTAATAAAAAACATCATGAGAGCTATAATACAAAGAACAAAAGCCGCCTCCGTTACAATTAATAATGTGATTAAATCTCAAATAGATTTTGGTCTATTAATTTTACTCGGAATCGAAACGGCTGACTCATCAGAAGATATATCTTGGTTGGTTCGTAAGATTGTCAATATGCGGATTTTTGATGATGAAAATGGCGTTATGAACAAATCAGTCAAAGATGTTGGTGGTGATATTATTATTGTTAGCCAATTTACACTGTTTGCGAGTACAAAAAAAGGTAATCGACCTTCTTATATAAAAGCAGCTAGACCAGAAGTCGCTATACCTCTTTATGAAACATTCGTGCAATCAATGGAGTCAGAGCTAGGAAAAAAAGTGGGAACTGGCGAATTTGGCGCAGATATGAAAGTCAATTTATTAAATGATGGACCCGTAACTATTCTTATGGATAGTAAAAATAAAGAATAAAATGACAATCAAAGAAGTTCAATCAACTGTTGATAATTGGATAAATACAATTGGTATTCGTTATTATGATGAATTAACTAATACGGCTATTTTGATGGAGGAAGTTGGAGAAGTAGCCCGATTAATGGCTCGGATATACGGAGAGCAATCTTTCAAAAAGCCAGAAGATGCAGCTACCGCAAAAGCAGATTTAGCAGATGAAATGGCGGATGTTTTATTCGTTTTGACTTGTTTGGCGAATCAAGCGGATATAGATTTGACGGAAGCAATTCAGAAGAATTTAGATAAAAAAACAAAAAGAGATAAGGAAAGGCACGCCAATAATGAAAAGCTAAAATAATCTGATTATGATAGAAATGAAAACTTTATTAAACTCGATTCCTCAAGTCGGAACGGTTGAATGGATTAGCATCAGACCCAACCGAAGAGGCGAAATAGTCGTATTAGATGAAGTTAATGTTTCGGTAGAAAATGGCTTAGAAGGAGACCATTACAGCAATTATTCTAAAAAGCGACAAGTTACACTTATTCAAAAAGAACATTTATCTGTTGTAGGTTCGATTTTGGGAGAAGATGCCATTGACCCAAAATTAACCCGAAGAAATATCGTTGTTAAAGGAATTAATTTGATTTCGCTTAAAAAACAGCAATTCCAAATTGGAGAAGTCATTTTAGAAGGTACTGGCGAATGTCATCCTTGCTCTAGAATGGAGGAAAATTTTGGTGCGGGTGGTTATAATGCAATGCGTGGTCATGGCGGATTAACGGCAAAAGTTATTCAAGGTGGAATTATAAAAAATGGAGATGAAGTTAAATTGATGTTGAAATAAAATTGTATCTTAGTAGTCAGTTAAGTTAATAGTGTCGAGTAATTTTTTTAATAAAATTTTTCGAGAACGAGGCAAAATTTCTTTGCATAGCCGTAGTTACGGAAATAAATTTTAACGTAGTTATCGGAAATATTTTATCAAAAAGTACCGATACTATTAACTTGACTGACTACTTAGTAACAAAGTTACATTATATAAGTCATCAAGAAACACAAAAGCAAAAAACACAACATGAGATTACTTTTATTAGGTTTAACATTGCCATTCCTTATTATTGCAGGGTTAGCTTATTTTTATTTGGAAGACACGAATACCAAAGCAATTATAATTGGTCTTAGTTTTCTTCCTTTGACTATCATGTATATATTTAGACCACAACTCGAATGGTGGTGGTACACCCGTAATCCGCAGAGAGTCGCGAAGCCGATGCGTTCTGTGTTACTAAAGTTTTTTCCTTATTATAATAATCTATCAGAAGAGAATAAAATTTTATTTGAACAAAGGATGTTCATGTTTATGCTTTCTAAATCTTATCAGAAGAAAGTTATCGAAACGATTCCAGAGGACTTGAAAGGATTGATTGCGGCGAATGCAATTATGCTCACTTTTGGACTAGAAAAATACCTATCTCCAAAGTTTGAAAACATTATTTTTTATCCTAATAAATTTCCATCTCCAGCTATCAAAGAGTTTCATGCTTGCGAATCCTTTGAAGATGGTGATTTCGGAGGAATGATATTTGCAATTGACCATATTATGCTTGCTATGCGCTCAGAGGGGCAATACAACGTAGTTTTACATGAATTAGCCAATGTATTATGGAAAGAAGAAGGTTGGTCTGAAAAAGATTTTTTAGAAATAGCTACACCTCAGAATCTTCAAAAACTGGCGAACATACGCGGCTTTAAATTAGCACAAGTCAGGACATTATTAGGAAAACCAAGTATAAATTTTTATGCTGTATTGATAGAACATTTTTTTGCAGAACCACAGAATTTCCAAGCAATATTTCCTAATTTGTATAAAAATATAGCAAATCGTTTGAACCAAAATCCATTAAAAAAATCTAATCCTGTATTGATTAATCAGTTCATCACAGGCAAATAATCTTTTTTACAAATTTTAATTGACTTTTCTGTTAAATAATTGTATATTTTGCCTAAATCTAGTAAACATATTTAAAATATCTTTAATGTAAAAATTATTTTATGTTAAATTTTATTTAAAATGTGTCTGAGGTAACAAAAAAGCGTCTAATTAAATGTTTTAGAATAGCAGATTGATAGAGAAAATTATGTTTCAACGAACTAATTTTTAATAATCATTGTTATTATATAGGCAAGTTCTTTAGACAAGAACATGGAAGATAAATCTTATTATTCAATAGAATATCAATTAAAATAGAGTTATGCGTCAACTGAAAATCTCTAAATCCATAACGAATAGGGAAAGTCAATCAATAGAAAGATACTTACAAGAAATTGGAAAGGTCGAATTATTGACGGCTGAAGAAGAGGTAGATTTAGCACGTAGAATTAAGCAAGGCGACGGTAAAGCACTAGAAAAGCTAGTGAATGCCAATTTGCGTTTTGTGGTTTCTGTAGCTAAACAATACCAAAATCGTAATCTATCATTAAATGACCTTATCAACGAAGGAAACCTCGGCTTGGTAAAAGCTGCACAGCGTTTTGACGAAACGAAGGGTTTCAAATTTATCTCTTACGCAGTTTGGTGGATTCGTCAATCTATCATTCAAGCATTAGCAGAACAATCAAGACTAGTTCGTTTGCCATTGAACAAAATTGGCTCTTTAACTAAAATTCATAAAGAATTTGCAAGGTTAGAGCAAGAATATCAAAGAGAACCAACGGCAGAAGAATTAGCGGTAGCATTGGATTTGCGAGTAGAAGATGTTAAGAGTACATTGAGTGTAGGAAGTAAGCATACTTCGCTTGATGCACCTTTCGTTGAAGGAGAAAGTAGTTCATTATTAGATGTATTGCCTAACCAAAAGGCTGGTGGTGCGGATCGCGATTTAGATTATTCTGAGTCATTAAGTATTGAGTTACAACGTGCATTATCAACTCTAACAGAACGCCAAAAAGGTGTTATTATGTTATTCTACGGCATTGGCGTTAAGCATCCGATGACATTAGAAGACATCGGAGAACACTTCGGATTAACTCGCGAACGCGTTCGTCAGATTAAAGATAAAGCGATTCACAAATTGCGTACAGCGACCAAAAGTAAGGCGCTTAAAGCATATTTGGGACAGTAATCAACTTTTTTTATTCGTTATGGTAATTGATAAAAGCCTATCCGATAGTCGGGTAGGCTTTTTCTGTTTTGTGACATAGTGTGACATAGTGTGACATAGTGTGACATAGTGTGACATAGTGTGACATGCATTTGCTTCTTATAATTTAATCCTATAAGTTTACAGTGTTAAATAAAAGCAATTGTCGACAAATTGTATTTTTTAATCTTTAAATTTAAAAACATGAAAAAGTTATTTTTTATTTTAACAATGTCTATGTATATTACAATAGGCTATGCTAATTCTACTATTTCATTAGAAGAAAGTCCTCTAAAAAAAATAGAAATTAATATGACTGTTACAGCTACAAATGGTTGTAATTATACGATTACAGGATGGGTAGATGTGCAAGCAAATCCTTTCAAAGATGACTTTGGTGGGATTTCAGCTTATAATCTTAATATAAAAAGTCCATGTGGAGATTTAGATGTAACTGCCATTTCTGGACGAGTAACTCCTGATAATAGCTCTCCTGATGATGTTGAACTAAGTCAAAACCAACTAAAATCAATCTTATTGGAAATTATTGATAAGGAATTAAGAGAAAACTAATACTACAAATAGGGTGAGACTAGATAATTATCTAGTCTCAACCTTAGTTTTGTTAAAAAAGTTGAAAATTTCTAGTCAAGAATATTTAATCTCATTAATTCATTTATTATGAAAATAACGATTCTATTTTTTCTATTTTTTAGTCTAAATGCCGAAACAGAGATCAGTGGTACATGGAAAGTATTTGATGTAGATTACATCAGTAAGGATAATTCTATCGAAGGATTGGCAAAAGAAACAATGGTGGAAAGAAGGTTAATGGATTGTAATTATATCTTTAAAATAGAGGATGACAGTATTAGCGTAATTACAAATAGTAGTCTTTTAGATAAAACAGAGTTAGTGAAAGTGACTAAAAATAAACTACATCTAAGTAATAAAATTATTAACTATGAGTTAGATGAAGCGAAGAAGTTTTGCAAATTTATTTTTAATGATAATGTTATTCTTTATGCTGAAAAAGTCGAAGAATAAATTAAATCTTATAGAAAATTTCTAATGAAAAGCCTATCCGCTAGTCGGGTAGGCTTTTCTGTTTTGTGACGGCGCATGGTTTACGATAGACGGTGTTTTAGCACTTCACGATATACCTTGTTCCGCATAGTCATATAGTTAAAGCAAAAAAGCCCCGAAGGGGTGAAATATTACAGCATCGGGGCTTGTCCCGATGAATTAAAATATGAAAAACCCGCCAAAACAGCCCTGAATGGGCGAAATATTTCGTCCATTCAGGGCTATAATTGATGGTTCT
>CAKZLT010000402.1 GCA_937127195.1 uncultured Saprospiraceae bacterium | reverse complement strand
GTCGTTTTAAGGTCATAATTAAAACTTCCTAACCATAACTCTTTCAACCATACCAACTCAAATAACTCTTCAGGTAATTCCGTCAAGCCACAGTTTCCTAAGTCGATTTTGCCCGTTCGATTGATTTTTTCTGCTGCGATAAGTTGTTGAGCTAAAGTCTTTGCCATACTGTGATAAGTGATTATATATGATTGATTTGGTGCGTTGTTTGATAAAGATATAAAAAAGGTTGCAATTAATGGATGATAGTTAACGAGTTACGGGTCGAACACCTTGAAAGCATCCGACCCGTATTTATATAAAAAGCACTTCAATTACAATAATTATTGGATTTAAAACATCCTGAAAATTGTAAGAAGTCGCGGAATTTAAGCGTTGGACGCCTTCAAGGCGTCCAACGCTTTATTAACTAGGCATCTTGTTAAATCTTGTTTACTCCGAAATCTCGGAGGTTAAATCTGGTCTAATTTTCAACTCAATCTTATTACGTCCCAACTCAACCACGCCATCCTTCTCCATTTGCTTCAATAATCTCGAAATAGCTTCTCGCGAAGCATTCAAATCTGTGGCAATTTGAGCGTGCGTCGTATGAATAACCATCGAGTTGATAGCTTTTGATTTTTGATTGAGGTATTTGACTAAGCGATTATCCATTTTTTCAAAAGTAATCGTATCAATCACCTGAATCAGTTGATTCAATCGCTGGTCGTAGCTCAACATCACGAAGTTTTTCCAGCTCGGAAACTTCGTCATCCAGATTTCCATATATTTAATAGGAACATTAATCAAGGTCGTTTCCGCTTCGGCAACGCTTTTGAGTTGAGACTTTTTATCAATGCGACAACAAGTCAAAGTCACCGAACAAGTTTCCCCAGGATTGATATAATGCAAGAACAATTCCTTACCTAGCGCATCCGTTCGAGATACTTTAATGACTCCTTCTAACACCAACGGAATACCTTTGACATAATGACCATCCTCCAAAATAACCGTATTCGCTGGCACAGTCTGAACCTGTCCGTATTCCAATATCTCCTTGATGAGGTTATATTCCGTAATACTCGGAAAGTGCTTTTGCAAAAGCCTTTGATAGTGTAAATTGTCGGTTGAAATCATTGGATAATAGATTTTTTATAAAAATGAATAATTAATGTTACGCAAAGCTTTGAAATAAAAATTGAAGTTTTCTAAAACGGCTACTACCTCATTGTCAGCTCGACTGACAATCTTTTAGAGAAGTTTTCATTTTAGGAATTATCGCATAAAGACCAACAAAATGGATAGTTTGTTTAGAAAATTCTAAATAATAACATTTTCAGGGATTGTCAGTCGAGCTGACAATGAGGTAGTAGCAGCGTTTACACAATAATTTTTTGAAACTTGATAAATCTTTTATCTAAAACAAATATGGTTCAATATGATTTAAGATTCGTGTTTAACGTTTACTAAATTTTCAAAGTTTAGTAAAGGTTGAACACGAATCTTAGGTAATTATACATTATCAATTATCCATTATTTAATAAAGAACTCTAGCACGAACCGTATGGTCAATATCTCTCAAAACTTGAAGCAATTGCTCCGAAAAATCCTGTTTGACATCAATCACAGCATAGCCAATTTGCTCATTAGTTGACAAATATTGACGAGAAATATTCAAATTCAGATTAAAAATAGTTGTATTAATCATATTAAGTACGCCAGGTACATTTTTATGAATATGCAAAATGCGATGCGCTCCATTCTGAATAGGTAATTGTACTTCTGGAATAGAGTGACAACCTGTGGTTGAGCCAGTATCCATGTAGTTCGCCAACTTTTGAGCAGCATCAATACCGATATTTTCTTGAGCTTCTTCGGTCGAACCACCAATATGAGGTGTCAAAATCACATTATCCAAACCTTGCAAAGCAGACTCAAAACGGTCGTTTTTACTTTTAGGTTCTGACGGAAAGACATCCAAAGACGCACCACGAATATGCTTACTTTCAAGTGCTGCTTTCAAATCATCAATAACAACGACATTTCCACGACTCAAATTAATGAATGCCGCACCTTTTTTCATTTGCGAAAATTCGGTTGCCGTAATCATGTTTTTGGTCTGCGGCGTACCTGGTACATGAAGCGTGACCACATCAGATTGTGCCAACAATTCCTCCAAAGTGTCCATTGCTTGAGCATTTCCCATTGGCAACTTCGGAACTACATCATAATAAAGTACTTGCATTCCCATTGCTTCCGCCAATACCGAAACTTGCGAACCAATGTGACCATAGCCAACAATGCCTAATTTTTTACCACGAACCTCAAAAGAGTTTTTAGCCACTTTGAACCAGTCGCCTCTATGCGCGCCAAGGCTTTTTTCCTGAATACCACGCATCAAAAAGACAACATTTGCAACCACCAATTCGGCAACTGAACGCGTATTACTATAAGGAGAATTGAAAACAGCAATACCTTTTTCGGCAGCAGAAACCAAATCTACCTGATTCGTTCCGATACAAAAACAGGCAATTGCTTGTAATTTGGGTGCATTATCTAAAACGCGCTTAGTAATTTGTGTTTTAGAACGAATACCAATGATGCGAACATCTTGTAATTTTTCGATAAGCTCATCTTCCGAATAAGCCCTGTCTAATAATTCTACGTTCGTATAGCCACGCTTTTTGAATACTTTAACCGCATTTGGATGAATAGCTTCAAAAAGGACGACTTTGATTTTTTCTTTAGGAAAAGAATGTTTCATTGTAAATGTAATTGACAATTAAAAAAAGATAATTAAGAATGAAGTCTAATAAACAGTCTCATTTTATTAATTATCTAAAGAACACTAAAATAAATTGAAATTTTATTAAAAAAACTTCAATTTTATTGAGTCCGCGAAATTATAATAAGTTTTTGTCCTTTTCAATGATATAGGTTTTTTTTTTAAAGTCGATGGACGGACGCTGACGGTTGACGGACGGCTTCGCCTGATGGCTGACGGACGCTTCGCTGACGGACGCTCGTTCCTCGCTGACGGCCTTTAATGATCGCCAATAAAAGCACCGTCAAGGCAAAGCCGTCCGTCAACCGTCAAGGCAAAGCCGTCCGTCAACCGTCAGGCAAAGCCGTCCGTCAACCGTCTTATTCCTTCCGACTTTTGATTAGATTTTTCAAAGTAGCTCTTATTTTTTCGGTTTGATTTTCTAGTTTTTCCAAAACGGAATTATCAATATAACCTATTTTATGAGCTATGTGTAGCTGCGTAATGACCTCTGCGGCAGAACCTTTTGCCACATTGAAAAAGTAAATAGATTCTTTATTTGAGCCTCTTTCGTCACCCTCCGCTATATTGGAAGCAATTGATACAGAGGCTCTTTGTATTTGATTAGAAAGTCCAAAGTCTTTTGAAAATGGTTCTTTTCGAGTGATATAATAAATGTTTGCAGAAAGATTTACACTGTCTTTCCAAACTCGTAAGCTCTTGAAGTTTCCCATAATCTTAAATTTAATAAGTTCATAAAATTAGGTTGACGGACGGCTTCGCCTGACGGTTGACGGACGCTACGCTGACGGCATTTAACGGTCGCCAATAAAAGCCCGTCAGCGCAGCGTCCGTCAACCGTCAGCGTTAGCGTCCGTCCACCGTCTCAGAACGGTAAACGTTCCACATCGACATTTCCGCCAGTGATAATAATTCCGATTTTTTTACCTTGAAAACGTTCTTTTTGTTGAAGCACAGCCGCAAAAGGAACAGCAGAAGAAGGCTCAACAATGATTTTCATACGTTCCCAAATGAGGCGCATGGCATTTATAATTTCTTCTTCCTCCACAGTAATAATATCCTCGACGTGCTTTCTGATAACTTCCAAAGTATAATTTCCTAGATTTGTTCTAAGTCCGTCTGCGATAGTATTAATTGTTTCATTAATTTCTACTTTTCCACTATGAAAAGAACGAAAAGCATCATCTACATTTTTGGGTTCTGCACCCAAAATGGTGACATGAGGTTTGGTATAATGCGTATAAAGAGCCGTTCCGCTCATCAAGCCGCCACCTCCGATAGGTGCAAGAATGACTTCTAAATCTTCAATATCTTCATGTAATTCTTTAGAAGCGGTTGCTTGACCAGCGATAATATCATAGTTATTATAAGGATGTAAAAAAGTAGCATCTGTTTTTGTGAGAACTTCATTTAGTTTTTCCTCACGTTCAGTAATTGTATTTCCACTTCTAAAAATGGTAGCACCATAGCCTTTCGTTGCATTAAATTTGATAATAGGCGCATTTTCGGGCATGACGATATAAGCTGGAATGCTTTGCAATTTGGCAGAGAGTGCAACTGCTTGCGCGTGATTTCCAGAAGAATGTGTGGCAATTCCTTTCTGTCGTTCTGTTTCGGACAATGCCAAAACCGCACTACTTGCGCCACGCATTTTGAAAGCACCGACTTTTTGGAAATTTTCACATTTAAAATAAATTTCGCAACCTGCAATTGCATTGATACTCTTAGAGGAAAGCACAGGCGTACGATGAATATATGGTTTGATAGCTTCGTGAACTCTTTGAATATCCTCTAAAGTTGGAATATTAGTGATTGGTTTCATATTTTGATTTTTTTGTCTCTTTTATGATTTGGTGGATTCTATAATTTGCAAAGTTTTGAAGACTTTGCAAGTGAAAGGTTTTACCCACCAAAATGCCAAAGAACCATTTTTTTAATAAAAATAAAAAAACCGCAGAAATTGCTCTGCTGTTATCGCCCTTAAAAGGAAATAACAGCGGAGCAACTTCTGCGGTTCTACATTCATCTGTTCAAAAGCGTTTTACGCTTCAACTTCAACCCATTCAAAACAAGCGATTCCCAAAGGAGGCAAAGTAATTGTAATAGATTGCTCTTGACCATGAGAAGCGATAGCTTCCGTTGTCAAATCGCTGCCATTATAGATGCCGCTTCCGCCGTATTCTGACTTATCACTATTCAATACCTCGCGATAAGTCCCCGTTTTAGAAACACCAAATCTATAATCTTGAACTACGTTTGGTTGACTATGACAAACGACTATTTGATTTTTTGAATTATCATTGCCTTTTCTCACAAAAATCAATACACAATTCTCAGTATCATCGTTTGCAATCCATTCAAAACCACCTTCTTCAAAGTTCTTTTCAAACAAGGCAGGCTGAGTCGTAACGTATTTATTAAGTGCCTTAACCCATGTTTGAATGCCTTTATGTTGTGGATTTTCGAGTATTCCCCAATCCAAACCTTGGTCGTGATTCCATTCTTTCCATTGACCGATTTCTGCACCCATGAAAAGTAATTGCGTTCCAGGATGAGTAAACATCATACCATACATCAAACGAAGATTAGCAGATTTTTGCCATAAGTCACCAGGCATTTTTCTAATCATAGAACCCTTTCCGTGAACCACTTCGTCATGTGAAAATGGTAACATGAAATTCTCAGAAAAAGCATAAACTAAACTAAACGTTAATTCTCCTTGATGGTATTTTCTATATTTTGCATCACGCTCAAAATATTGTAACGTGTCATTCATCCAGCCCATCATCCATTTTTGGTCAAAGCCTAATCCACCCAAGAAAGTTGGACGAGAAACCTTTGGCCAAGAGGTACTTTCTTCGGCAATTGTAATAACTCCTTTATATTCTGAATGAATCGCTTCATTTAATTCTTTTAAAAAAGCAATTGACTCTAAATTTTCTTTTCCACCGTATTGATTCGGAATCCATTCGCCATCATTACGAGAATAATCTAAATACAACATCGAAGCAACCGCATCGACTCGAAGTCCGTCAATGTGATATTTATCTAACCAAAATAAAGCATTACTAATCAAAAATGAACGTATTTCATTACGACCAAAATTGTAGATATATGATTTCCAATCTGGATGAAACCCTTTACGCGGGTCAGCGTGTTCGTATAAATGCGTACCGTCAAAAAGATGTAAACCATGGGCATCACCAGGGAAGTGTGAAGGCACCCAATCAGATAAAACGCCAATTCCAGCTTCATGAAAGGCATTGACTAAGTGCATAAAATCTTGTGGCGTACCATATCGACTCGTTGGAGCAAAATATCCAGTAGTCTGATAACCCCAAGAACCATAAAATGGATGTTCCGTTATGGGCATCAATTCAATGTGAGTGAATCCCATTTCTTTGACATAAGGAACTAATATGTCCGCCAATTCGCGATAAGAATACCAGTCATCCTTACCATCCATTGACTTTCTGCGCCAAGAACCCAAATGTACTTCATAGACACTACAAGGTTTTGCTTTATCGTGGTCTTCGTAGCGATAATGCATCCAATCATTGTCATTCCATTCGTAATCTTTCATATCCCAGACCATAGAAGCAGTCAAAGGAGGCGTTTCTGCATGACGAGCAAAAGGGTCTGCCTTTTCGAGATGCAAATTATTATTATTAGAAATGATATGATATTTGTAAACAGCACCATGCCCAACATCAGGAATGAAGCCTTCCCAAATACCAGAATTATCCAAACGTATATTAAGTAAATGAGCCTCTTTATTCCAGTCGTTGAAGTCGCCAAATACGGAAACTTGTTTGGCATTAGGAGCCCAAACAGCGAAGTAAGTTCCTTTTGTACCTTCTAGTTCTACGGTGTGACTACCTAGTTTTTCGTAAGCGCGGTAATATTTACCTGCTTTGAATAGGTTAATGTCAAACTCTGAAAACAATGTCATAAACTGTGTACGAGCCATATTCTTTTTTATTTGATTATAGGAACAAATGTACGACAAATTGGATAGAGAATATTTTTAAGTCAATGGTTTTTAGCTTTTTCATGGGGGATTTTTTTTATAAAAAAAGAATTTAAAATTAGTTAGTTTTATTTTTAAATAAAGTATAGAACAATCAATAACTATTATTTTGTATTAGCCATTTTTAATATTTTAAAAAAAAGAAAAAACAAAATATCTATAAAAAGAAATATATTTTCTTGCTTTTGTATTATACTGATAATGAGTTGTGTTAAATGATTGTATAGCGTTTTTTTTATGAAAATGCTAGAAAATCCCTTAGCGAAATTTCGTATAGTTCTATGTTATCGCATTTTGAACCACAAAGGGACAAAGAAAACAAAGGCTATTTTTATTAATTTCTTTGTGGTTCAAAAAAGCGATACCACAAGCAAAAACACCTTTGTTCTCTTTGTCTCTTTGTGGTTCAACAAAAGCTACTCTACTTTAGATATTTGCACCCAAGCCATCAGTTCCATCAGCCAAGCAATACCGACGTGAACAAACACACCGCCCCAGATATTTCCAGAATATAAAGCAATTACGCCCAAGATATAACCACCAAAGTAAGAACTAATCGCTTCCCCAGGAGGTTTTCCAAAATGCAAAAAGACATAAGTAGCCGCCATCGGCAGCACAACATCTTTACCTAATAAAAAGGCTAATCCAATGATTAAAAAGCCCCTAAAAAAGAGTTCTATGGCTATAAAACCTGTTCCATAGACAAATTCGTAAATTCCGACGGTGACATATTTGGGAACGCCAAGGGCATTAGCCGCACCATAATCACGAAATTTTGGGTAACTTCTGAGAAAGCTATCATCTAGTGAAGCCAAGTAAATCAAAGGAACCATGCAGAGTAAAAGAATGATGTAAGGTTTGATATGCGCGTTTTTGAAGGTTAAACCGTAGAAGTTTTCGTAACCGAACTTATTCTTAGTAAACCAATACAATAAGAATAATGGTAAAATGACAATGAATAATCGCTTGCCTTTCATCAAGCATCGCGCACCAAATCGTCGAATATCAGAAGGGAATATTTGAGATAATTCGATAGTATATGGAAAGCCGCGACTAAATGCTAAAATGGCAAAACCAGCCAATGTCAGCATCCAGAAATTAGCATCCGCGAAAATGCTCCAATCTTGCTTGAAATAGGCTTGCATCGCAATAACAGTATAAAAAGGGAAGAGTTGCAACAGAAAGAATCCGCCAACACTTTTCCAACTTCGGTAGCCAATATACTCTTTTTCGAAATTGAAATGAAAGTTGAGCCAAACGAAAAAACCAACAAAAATAGTTGCAGATAAATATAATCGCCAATCAAAATGGCTAGAAAGGAAATCTTGAAAGTAATGAATGAATTTTCTCATCTGCGAAAAAGTATATTTTGTATGGTTTTAAATTTTTTAATAAAAACGTAGCGTTTATTACTAGATTTTGAGGTAGTATTTTTTATAAAAAAGGCGTAAAAGTTTTAAACCCTTTTACGCCTTTTATCTAGTCTTTACAAATCAATCGGAATGCAAAGAATTCTAATAATTTGTGAACAGGTGACAAATCCTCTTTGTCAGGAATTTGAATATCAGTTAAAGCTGGTAAATGTTCCGCAAAGTAAATATTGTCATTAGTCATTTCTAGTAAGGTGCTTGCTAACGCTCTAGGATACGGAAATTCAGGATTGATTTCCATAATGACATCCGCGATTTTGGCACAAAGAGATTTATATGTAGAAAAGAAACCATCTTGGTTTTCTTCATCAACCTCTTTGGTGTGATATGCCTTCGATGCTTCAGCAATGACAATCCTATGCAAAATTTGCTCGTCAATATGCTCAATGATTGGATTCTCTTTAGAAGATTCTACAATGACGCTGAGAATTTTTTCTAGCTTGACTTTAGGATTTTTGATATTCATTGTATGAAAATCAATCTGAAATTTGACCCATTCCCAATACCATGACACCAAATATATCAAAAGTTTGTGTTTGTTCTCAAAATATCTATAAACAGAAGCTTCTGTTGATTCAATTGCTTCTGCTAATTTTTTGAAAGTAAACTTCTCAAAGCCAATCTTATCAATCAAGACAATACTCTGTTGAAGTATTTTTTTGCCAAGCTTTGTTTGCTGAGGATCGCGAATATAGAGCTTATCATTTAACTCAATTTGAATAGAAAATGCCATGAAAAAAGACTTAAGTTTTATGAATAGAAATTCAAGTATATAATAGACAAAAAATTTCCTGTAATGAGATTTATCTTTTAAATTTTATAATTTCAAAAAGAATTTGATGGTTTATTATCAGGCTTTTTTTTGAATAAAAAAATAAAAAAATAGCAGTGTTTGTTACACTTGATTGCTTTTGTCTATATTATTAACTATTAATAATAAGAGTTTTACTATGAAAAAATATAGTAAAACCGCGTGTGAAGTACAAATATAAAAGGTTATTTGACATTTTATTGGTTGCTAAGTCAATATATTCAAGAAAAAATGAAACCAATTGCTTTTGATGAATGCTTTTTGTAGAGGTTGTGTACTATTTGATTGTATATCATCAAATAAAGCCTAAGGACAGTAAACTTATTTGGAGGAGTTTCGTATGAACAATGTATAGAACCAAAATTTTAAACATTAATAAAATTCAAAAATGAAACAAATTTTATCCGTATTTCTACTATTGTTTGTAGTTATTTATAATACAGAAGCTCAAGAAGATAATTTTGCGAAAGATGAAATTATTGTAAAAATTAAAGAAATTATTCCTTATCAATATCAAAAAGGAAAAACAAGACTTGGTATCACAGCTATTGACCAAATTAATGAACAGCTCGAAGTAAGCACTATTGAAAAGTTGATACAAAGCAAGCCCAAAAAACAAATGTCTAATCGCCCGAATACAGATAAGATACTGGTAATTAAATTTAGTAAAAGTGTCGATATAGAGCAATTGATTCAAGATTATATGGCAACTGAAATCTTTGAATATGTTGAACCTAACTTCATTGGGCATAGTGGCGGCGTGCAAGGTTATACGCCTAATGACCCCAATTATAGTAGCCAATGGCAATTTAAGAACGACGGGACTTTTAACTCAAGTGCTACCGCGGGAGCAGATATGAATATGGAAACTGCTTGGGATATTACAACTGGGGATTCTTCGGTTGTTGTTGCTATCTTGGATTCTGGAATGAAGCTCAATCATCCTGAAATCAGCAATCGTCTTTGGGGCAACTCTATGGATAGTAATGGAAATGGAATAGATGATGACCAAAATGGGTTTATAGATGATGCTAGAGGTTGGGATTTTGCATATTCTGACAATATGCCAGTTGATGATCATGGTCACGGAACTAATGTTGGTAGCATTGTAGGAATGGAAGGAGATAACGGAATTGGTTTGTCGGGAGTGGATTGGAATTGCAAATTGATGATAGCTAAAATTTTAAAAGATGACAACTCGGGGTTTTATTCATGGTGGACAGCAGCAATTTATTATGCAGTTGATAATGGTGCGGACGTAATAAATATGTCTGTTGGAGGAAGTTCTTTTTCAGCGACTATGAAGTCAGCCGTGGATTATGCGCATGCTAATGATGTTGTTGTGATCGCTTGTATGATGAATAATGATAATAATGTACCTAATTATCCAGCAGCTTACGCCAATACTATTGCAGTTGGAGCAACGGGGGTAGATGATAGCCGAGTTTCGCCGTTTTTTTGGAGTAATACGAGTGGAAGTAGTTTTGGAAATCATATAGATTTATCGGCACCTGGAAGTCCAATTTATGGATTAAGTTATAACTCAAACGCTAATTTTAATAGTTATTGGGGCGGAACATCGCAAGCTGCACCTCAAGTAACTGGTGTTGTCGCTTTGATAAAAGCTCTCGATCCGTTATTGGGAGTAGAAGCAATTAGAGATATTCTTAAAAATACATCAGATGACCAAGTAGGAGACCCGAATGAAGATGTAGCAGGATGGGATCAGTATCATGGAGCAGGTCGTTTGAATGCGGGAGCTGCTTTGACTTACGTGCAAAGTTTAATATCGAGTAATGATAAAGTACAAAGTGATATTGAAGTTATAGTTGCTCCAAATCCAACATCTGATATTATAGAAGTTGATGCTAAAAGCGAATTGATGCATAACATTTCTATTTATAATATGAATGGTCAATTAATGAAGGAGTTTAAAGATGTAGGTTATAAAAAAGTAATCAATTTGGAGGATTTGGCTGTGGGGGTTTATATTATTGAATTGAAAATAGGCAATGGACGAGTCAGTAAAAAGATTATTAAAAAATAGCTTCGGAATTACACCCAGCTATTTTTTTTAGTTACTAAAACTGAATTACACCCTTTTTTAGTAAATTGATACGTTCTGACAAAAAACCAATTCATTTATAATGAATTGGTTTTTTGTTTGAGTATTTACTGAGACTAAACTTTTTAAGTACTTGGACAAAAGTAAACGTGTATAAATAATTAGAATTTCAAATTTTTAAGGGAGTAGGAAATAAATAAGCTACCCGATATTGTAACGTTATTTTTCTTAAAATGGAAAATAACAAGCTAGATTGGGTAGGTTATTTTTTTCCTACTCCCTAACTTAGAAAA
>CAKZLT010000401.1 GCA_937127195.1 uncultured Saprospiraceae bacterium | reverse complement strand
AACGCCGTCAGCGAGGAACGAGCGTCCGTCAGCGAAGCGTCCGTCCACCGTCAGGCGAAGCCGTCCGTCAACCGTCAACCGTTATTTTTCAAAAAAAAATCCTTGTTTAGAATGAAAGTATTTCAGTTTAGTTTTTTATTGATTACTGCCCTTATTTTGGGAAGTTGTGCAAAACCTATTGCTCAGTTTATGGTTATTGATGGCGATAATGTTGCGCCTGTCAAGGTGAAATTTGAAAATAAATCTACGGATGCCGAAGAATATACTTGGGTATTTGGCGATGGAGACACTTCTGTAGCCGAAGCCCCTTTTCACACCTTTAAGAGTTCAGGAAAATATGAAGTACAGTTAATTGCTAGAAAAGGTAAAAAATCTAGTGTTTATGCTCAAACCATTGAAGTTAAAGAACCAGAAAAATGTTTAGTTGAACTGGAAACAACTTTTGGAACGATGACCATTCTTTTGTATGATGCAACTCCAAAGCATCGCGACAACTTCCTAAAACTAGTAGAAGATGGTTTTTATAATGGTTTATTGTTTCATCGAGTTATGAATGGTTTCATGGTGCAAGGAGGTGACCCAAAATCCAAAAATGCAGCTCCTAATATGGCTTTAGGCACAGGAGGTCCAGGATACACCGTTGATGCAGAGTTTTTAGACTCGTTGGTACATGTCAAGGGTGCATTAGCCGCAGCTCGTCAACCTGACGGAGTTAATCCCGCTAAAGCTTCTTCGGGTTCGCAATTTTATATTGTGCAAGGACGACCTGTAACAGATGCACAATTAAATCAAATTGAAACGCGCTATGGTTCAAAATACACAGCAGAACAACGTGCAAAATATCTTGAAGTAGGTGGAACACCATTTTTGGATAAGCAATATACGGTCTTTGGTCAAGTCATAGAAGGTTTAGATGTAATAGATAAAATTGCAGCATCACAAACTTCAAGTGCTAATAGACCATTAGATGATATAAAAATGAAAATTAGAGTAGTTAAATAACAAGGGTCTATATGATTTGAGTTGGTCATTAGTACTTTTTTCTCGATTCTCTAAACCTTATAGGTTTTTAAAACCTATAAGGTTTGATTGAAGTTTGATATAACCTTTTTTTTTGAAAATATAAACCAACCTAAATCATATAGAGCCTAAATTACGAAGTCTTGCGTGACATTAGATAAAAAAATCTCCACAATAATTAAAAAATTAAGATAGGACTGATGAAACAATACATTTATATCACTACGTTGTTAATGATTTTATTGATAGTAGCTTGCGATAATGGCGAAGAAGAGGCTTTTCAAAATGAAGCTAGAGACCTTGAAATAAATGATTTAATTGATTTAGCTTCTAATAATATAGGTTTAGAATATTTTAAATTACCTTCTTCTTTAGATAGCATTCCGCAAGATCCAAATAATCCGATTACTTCCGAAAAAATTCTTTTGGGACGTTTACTTTTTCATGAAACAGCCATTGGAATCAACCCAAAATCTCCAGTAGCTATCCAAACTTACTCTTGTGCAAGTTGCCACAATGCCAAAGCTGGCTTTCAGGCATGTATGATTCAGGGGTTAGGAGATGGTGGTCAGGGATTTGGTGTAAATGGAGAAGGTCGGATTCTCAATCCAAATTATAGTGTAACGATGGTGGATGCTCAAGCCATCAGAACGCCCTCGGCATTGAATACGGCTTATCAAAAAAATATGCTTTGGAATGGTCAATTTGGTGCAACGGGCGTGAATGTAGGAACAGAAGCAGCTTGGACAGCAGATACTCCAAAAGAGGTGAATCTACTGGGTTTTGAAGGTGTAGAGACGCAAGCAATTGCAGGTTTGACTGTACATAGAATGGGATTGGACAATAATTTTATTCAGAATACAGGTTATAGAATACTTTTTGATGCTGCTTTTCCTGATGTAAATCCAATAGAGAGGTATTCGATAAAGAACGCAGGCTTGGCAATTGCGGCTTACGAACGCATAATTGTTGCTAATCAATCTCCTTTTCAACTTTGGTTGCATGGTGATAAAAGTGCTATGACATTGGAACAGAAAGAAGGTGCAGTCTTATTTTTAGGGAAAGCAGGGTGCGTCGATTGCCATAATGGTCCAGCTCTGAATGATATGGATTTTCATGCTTTGGGAACTAAAGATTTGTATCAAGAAACAGTCATTCAAACATTTCATACTGCGCCAACTAACGGCGAAATCAAGGGAAGAGGTGGTTTTACAGGAGTTTCTACGGATGATTATAAGTTCAAAACACCTCAATTGTATAATTTAAAAGATAGTCCATTTTATGGTCATGGAGGTTCTTTTCGCTCGGTTGAAGAAGTTATTCGTTATAAAAATGAAGCGATTGCCGAAAATGAAAACGTACCTACGGATGCACTTTCTGATAAATTTGTGCCTTTAAATTTGACAAATGATGAGATTGCACTATTGGCTGAATTTATTGAAAATGGCTTGTATGATCCGAATTTAATGCGTTATCAACCAAATAGTTTGCCTTCGGGATTTTGCACTCCAAATAATGATGCTGCTTCGCGCGCAGATACAGGTTGTAATTAAGTAGAATGATTGAATAGCTTTTTATTCAAGACGTTACATATTTTTTAATACTTGATTTCTTTGGTTCACTTAAGTATTCAGAGATATTTAATCGTTGTAAACCTATAAGGTTTTAAAAATCTTATAGGTTTGATTATCAGGTTTTTATGATATGAAAGTCAAATACTTAAAAGCCAAAATCATCTACTTCTTGCACTTCACCTGCTTTCAAGGAGTCCAACTGAATATGTCCAATACGCACCCGAATAAGGCGAAGCGTCGGAAAATCTACCTTCGCGCTCATCTTGCGAACTTGCCTAAATTTACCTTCTGTAATAATAATAGATAGCCAAGAGGTTGGTCCATGATGCTCGCCTCTGATTTTTTTGGTACGTGATTCAAAAGTCGGTGCTGGATCTAAGCGTTTGACTTTAGAAGGTAAAGTGGTGTACTTTTTTTTATTCACGCTAATTTCTACACCGTTTTCTAGCTGTGAGATTGCCTCATTGGTTACTATTCCATCGACTTGAATATAGTATTCTTTTTCTACTTTTCGGCTTCGAACTTGCTCGCTGACTTTGCCATCGGTGGTCAGTAAAAGCAAGCCTTCTGAGTTGGCATCGAGTCGCCCAATCGCCATTGTTCCTTCTGGAAAATCGTGTAATGTGCCTAAAAGCGGTTTATTTTTTCGCTTAGTTTGGTTATTCACGAACTGCGATAAATACTTCAAAGGTTTATGAATAATGAAATGGCGATGTTGGTTCATTGTTTTTTAATTGCTAAGAAAACTGTTTTAATTTAAGATGAAGATATAACTTTTCAATTCTTTGACCAAAATAGGTTTTGGTCATTTCTTATCTTATTTTTGCGGTTCATTTTTAGAAATCAAAAACATGAACTCAATCATTACGCCGAGCATTCGTTATATGTTTTTTGCAACGGTATTTTTTGCATTTATGCAGGCGTTTATCAAGTATTTGATAGATTATTCGGTCTATCAAGTGTTATTTTTTCGGTCTGCCGTGACGGCTTTGGTTTGTGTTTTATATTTAAAAAATAAAAAAATACCATTAATAGGGAATCAACCAAAATGGTTGTTACTCAGAGCCATATCAGGCTTTCTGTCAATGACTTTTTTCTTTATCACCAGTTGAGCTTTTTAGGAATAGTTTTAATTTTGGTGTCGATGTTATTGAATATAAGCTACAAACAAAGTTCTTCCCCGCAAAAAAAATGCGATTGAATTTGTAATATATTCCTAACATTTTTTACCTTTAGAGATATTCTTTTTTCCAAAAAACAACATTATGAAATTACAAGTACTAATACTTTTTTGTTTGGTGACTATTTTAATGGGGTGTAAGATTAAAAATATGACCATTCATCACTCTGATGCTTCTTACAAAGAAAAAAGCTCATCTAATTTAGATGAAGTTAGTTTAGACCCTATTTATTTTGGAAATCCTTCCTTTGAAGATGATAAGTGCGCTCATAGTACTATTCCCAATAAATGGACAATTTGTAGAAATAGAGAATCTCCACCAGATATACAATCCAATTATCAAAAGTATTTTAAAGTAAGCACTAACGCTTCGGAAGGGCAGAATTTTGTAGGAATGGTGGTCAGAGATAATAGCACCGTTGAGCATATTGCCCAAAAGTTAGCTGTTCCATTAAAAACGAATACGCCTTATGAGTTTCATGTTGATTTGTCGATTTCTCCTGAACTGGTCTCTTTATCAAGAAGTACTTTAAGCGAAGAAAACTTCAATGAACCAACCATACTTCGTGTTTGGGGAAGCAATGATATTTGCACGGATTATGAAAATGAACAACTATTATATCAAACCACAAGAATAGACCATTATGATTGGAGAGAATATGAGATTCAGTTTATTCCAGATAATGACTACGATTATATTATTTTGGAGGCATTTTATGATGAAGAGATGCGAATGCCGCCTTATAACGGCAATTTGATGATTGATAATTTATCGCCTATTAGAAGGATGAGTGAGTAAAATTTGAGTAAAACCTGAATGAAATTTGGTGACAAATCAAAAATAAAAAAAGTATTTCTAAGTAGCCAGTCGAGTTCATAGTGTAGTAAAATTGTGACTATAAAATCCAATGTTATTATATTTTAGCTTTTATTTTTAAGATGAAAAAAATGATAACAATCAGTGTTAAAAGCCAATAAGTGAAGAAAAATAAATAAATAGCAGCATTCTACTTTTTCTTTGTTCTATTTAAAAGCACTTAAAAAATGAACCGTAGCGGTGCTATGCTTAATTTTTTAAGCACTTTTAAATAAAAAAATAAAGTTGTATAATGGTGCAACTTATTTATTTTTCTTCACTAAGTATGATTGTCATAGTGTAATTAAATTATATTAGTAAAAATAATATTAAAAAAATGTGTCACATATTTGCATCATAAATCAATTGTTTCAGTATAAATTTGTTAGAATATTTTATCCAAACAAATCAATTGAAAATAGACATGCAAGCAATACAAAATAAACGTCATACAGCGGATTTTATCTTTTCGGATGAAGACAAAAAACATTTAACTTCCCTTTTATTGAAGGTTACTTCAAGTCCTTTTAATAATTATCCAACCTTTTTAGCAGCTATTCAACGACTTGCCAAAAGTGATGAAATCCCGACTTCTCTACGTGAATTTTGTCAAAAAAGCAAGAAACGAAATTTTGTTGAACAACCGTATGTTTACCTAAAAAACTGCCCTGTGGATGAAAAACTGCCATTTTTGGATTGGCAAAACCCAAGAGAACAAAAACTATTATTGAAAAAAACACACGTCGGCGAAGGCTTTTTAGTTTTGTATTCTGAATTGACAGGGACACCAACTTTAGCTTATCGTTTTGGTGGAAATGGCGACTATATCCGTGATGTGCATCCTTCAAAGGCATTTCAAAAATCACATACTTCCCAGACTTTGACTTCTTTTGGCTTTCATAAAGAGTTACCAATTAGGGACACATCACCTGATTTTTTGAGAATAATGGGTTTACGCTCTAATCCTGTTAATGAGATTTTGACAACTTTCGTTAAAAACGTAGATATAATTAATTATTTGGATGAAGAAACGCTGAATGTTTTGCGTTCAAAGGTTTTTCATACACCATTTACGGTGCTTTCTGTTAATGTAGATAAAACGAATATTTTAGGAAAAGCCCCTGAAAATCATGCGATTATTGATGATTTTGAAATTTCTTACCATGAAGGACGAACGGAAGGAATAACGCCAGAAAGTAAAGCGGCTATTCTCAAATTGAATGCTTGCTTGAAAGAACTCAAAAAAGGAATTTTCTTGGGGAGTGGCGATTTTGTAGATTTTGCGAATAAATACTGCTTACACGCCAAAGATGTCAATCAAGTCGCTGATGAAGTAGCAGTGAAACAACGCTGGCTAATCAAAACTTTTAATGCTTATGATATTAGAAATTTTGAACCATTTTTTGTGAAAGGTCGATACGGTCTGGTTAATGGCTAAAATAAAAGTGAGTCATTAGTTAAAACGGTTTAGTTATTGAATGAAAATGTGTTTGAGTATAATTTAGTTTATATTCAAACACATTTTCTATTTTTTAGCGTTTAAAGTATTGAAAAATAAAATTAAGAACTGCGACTTACCTAATAATCTTTTATTTTTTTTGTTGGCTTTTATGTATTGAAAGCTACTATGGAATGATTTTTTTATAAAAAGTCAACTACATACTCATTTCTAAAAATTCAAATAACTTATATTTCTTTATAATCATATAATCTTTCGATATTTGTAACAAAATGAGATAAAGACAGTCTCTAAAGAAAAGTAAATTACAATAGAACTTTACTGGAAGATAAGATATTCACTTGAAAAAGATTTTTCTATGTATTTAAAACGCATACTAATTATAGTTTTGTCCATTTTTTGCTTTGCTGGACTTGGAATGGCTCAAAAGGTTTCTTCTAAGACTTTGAAGAAAAAGGGGAACTTATTCTATGGGCATAAGAAATATGCCTACGCTTTGCCTTATTTACTAAAATACCAAGAAGCTAAACCTAAAGACTTAGAAGCCAAATTAAGAATAGGTATTTGTTATTTTCATACTAACCGTATGGAGCAGGCAGAAACTTATTTGGAATACATGGCACAGCAGAAAAAGCCTGAGATTGATGCCATTTATTACCTCGCTCGGACTTACCATTTGCAACACCGATTTCGGGAAGCTATTAAATATTATAAAAAATATTTAGCTGAATTGGAATCTGGCGATAATCGCAAGTTTCCTGTTAAAGACAACATTAGACGATGCGCTCGTGGTATCAAACTACAATATTCTGATAAACTGGCTTTGGTAGAAAATCTTGGGGATAAAGTGAACACTTCTACCGATGATTTTTCTCCAGCTATGAATAATAAGTCACCGAGTATTCTATATTTTTCATCGATTCGTTCGGGTAATTATGGTGATTGTCAAGATGATTTTGGAGTTATTGATACTATAAAAGGGAAATATCGAGCGGATATATTTGAAACGAAACTCGAAAAGGGCGTTTGGCAATTGGCAGAACGTAAAGAAGAGAATTTCAATACAGATGCGCACGATGTCATTTTTGGTTTTAATGATAAAGGTGATGTAGTGTATTATGGTGTGAGTAAATACCTTCGTTTTGATTATATGAATATATACAGCAAGCCATTTGGAGAAGAGAAATCAATGGATATTCCTTTTAAATTTCCAGTCGAAATCAATAGTGGTGAATGGGATTCTGATCCATTTTTCTTTAATGATTCAACGGTTATTTTTTCATCAGACAGAGATGGTGGTTTTGGAGGAAAGGATTTATATGTTTCTTTTAAAAAAGAAAATGGTAGATGGAATGCTCCTATTAACATGGGGGAGGCTATTAATACACCTTATGATGAAATCAGCCCTTTTTTAGCAAAGGACGGAAAAACATTCTATTATAGTTCAAATAACGTCAAAGGAATGGGCGATTTTGATATTTATAGAAGTGTTTTTGAAAAAGATAATGGTGGCTGGTCTCCAGCTTACAACTTGGGTATTCCGATTAATTCTGCTGGAGATGATGCTTATTTTAAAATAAGTACAGATGGAATGCGCGCTTATTTTGCTTCTTCAAGAGCCGAAGGATATGGCGGTTATGACATTCATGTAGCATATTTTAGACGCTTGATGCCAGAACAATTAAAAGTTGGGCAAGGTTTGAGTTTCAAAAAATACATCACAGGAGAAGAGGATTTGGCTGTTGTCGTGAAGCCCGTAGTGAAGCCTAAAGAAACAGGAGTTATTGTTAAGCCTAAAGTAGAAGAACCTACAACTCCGAGTGGACCGAGATTTGTGTTTACACCGCTATTCTATCAAGATTATGCGAATTTACTTTTGAAGCCAGAGTCGGTTAAGGAGTTAATCAAAATGAAAGATTTATTGATTAATAGCCCTCAATTAAAAATTGAATTGACAAGTCATACGGATAGCTATGGCCCGCAAAACTTCAATTTGCAAAGTTCTGTTTCGGGAGCAGAGTCAATTGCGGAATATTTGATGTCTAACGGAATTAAAGGAGAAAGAATCATTATTAAAGGTTGTGGTCAACTTTATCCGATTGCTCAAGATACGAATGAAGATGGTTCTGAAAATCGACAAGGAAGAACACTTAATAGACGTGTAGAAATGGAAGTCTATGGAGAACAGAGCATACCTGCGGTAGTGAAAACGGAAATTCCAGATATTAGTTCTCGTCTATCGAGTCCAGAAGGAAAAAGCTATCAAACACGCGTTAATGGACTTTCATTTAGAGTACAGGTGAAGGCATTGAAACAGATGTTAGATGATGATGTGCTTATTCGTTATCCAGATGCGCTGATAGAAACAACGGCTGCGATTGAAATTAAGCGTTATTCTGTTGGTTTATCTAAAAGCTATGGTGCGGCAGAAAAACTCCGCTTAAAATTGGTTGCAGATGGTTTTAAAGATGCATTTATTGTAGCTTACATTGATGGAGAAAGAAAAGATAAGGGGGATTTGGAAGATTTTAAAGGAAAATACCCTCAATTAGTTCCTTTCTTAGAGGATTAATTGATTATTAAATCATCATTTTTTTATAAAAAGGAAAGGTCAAATACTCTCAGAGTGTTTGACCTTTTTGTGTGTGTGAAATTAGATGATAATGTATTTAGATTTTTTGAAGATATGATTTAGATTTGTTGTTCTATCATTTTTTATCAAAAAAGAGATTCATTTTTAATAAGATATACAATATGAAATTTAATACCAAAGTAATACATGCAGGAGTTGAGCCAGATCCAACTACGGGGGCGATTATGACACCGATTTTTCAGACTTCTACCTATGTGCAAAGTGCGCCAGGAGTTCATAAAGGTTATGAATATGGTCGCGCCAAAAATCCTACGCGCACTGTATTGCAAGATAACTTGGCGGCTCTCGAAAACGCAAAATATGCTATTGCTTTTGCCAGCGGTTTGGCAGCTACGGATGCGATTATGAAAACCCTAAAGTCAGGTGATGAAGTCATTAGTACGAATGGCTTATATGGTGGAACTTACCGTTTGATGCGCCGAATTTATGAGCCGTTTGGTATTGAATTCAAGTTTGTAGAAATGGGAGATGCTGCGGATATAGCACAGCATTTTACAGAAAAAACAAAAATGATTTGGGTCGAAACGCCAACCAATCCAATGTTGGATATTATTGATATTGAGGCCGTTTGTAAAATAGCAAAAGCACATAATATTTTGGTTTGTGTGGATAATACTTTTGCTTCTCCTTACCTTCAAACGCCGTTGGATTTGGGGGCAGATTTGATTTGCCACTCTGCAACTAAGTATCTTGGAGGGCATTCTGACGTCGTATTAGGAGCAGTAGTGACAAGCAACGAAGAATTAGCAAAGCAACTTTATTTTATTCAAAATGCAACTGGTGCAATTCCTGGTCCTCAGGATTGTTTTCTGTTGATTCGTGGTATCAAAACGCTTCATCTTCGGGTACAGCGTGCTTGTGAAAATGCGGAAACAATTGCCAAATTCTTGGCGGCACAACCTAAAGTAGCTAACGTTTATTGGCCAGGATTTGAAACACATCCAAATCACGAAGTCGCCAAAAAGCAAATGAAAATGTTTGGTGCAATGGTTTCTTTTGATTTCAAAACGGATACAATGGAAACGGCTTCTAAGGTGTTAGAGAATACACATTATTTTTCTTTGGCGGAATCATTGGGTGGAGTTGAGTCATTGATTGGACATCCTGCAACGATGACGCACGGTTCTGTTCCGAGAGAAGAACGATTGAAAATTGGTTTGACAGATTCTTTAATTCGGATGAGTGTCGGGGTGGAAGATGTCGAAGATTTGATTAATGATTTGAAAGCTGCTTTTGAGTATTTGTAAGATAAAAAGCCACGAATGCACGAATAAAAGGCTATATAAATTAGTGCATTCGTGACTTTCTGTATAATTACATAAATAACTTTTTTAAACTAAAAACTAATGAAATTTATATTATTGCTAAGTTGTTTTTTTATCATTTCATGTAATCAGCCGACTACGCAAATTCCTGTTTCTGCTGAAAATACCCAAGATAGCATTCATCCGAGTAACCTCAATCAGCAAGCTGGATTAGGTTATGAGTTTGAGAATAATGGCAAAAATAACGACGCGCCTATTCTTGAAAATACTTTCACGGATACGGTTTTAAATGATATAAAAATTACCGATTCGGATGATTTAATTTTAGCTTTGAAAGGTTCGAGTCGTTATTTACATTCTAAAAAAAGAGAACACCAATTGAGTGAAACGCTAACCGTAACGGATTTTCAAATTAAAAAAACAATCGAAGCTATCAAAAAATGGCAAAAAGAAGAGAACGGGAATTTAGCTGATTTTGTGAAAATGTACCAACTCAATGGCGAAGACCATCGCGGGAATATGCATTTCACAGGCTATTATATTCCTGTTTTGAAAGTTCGAAAAAAGAAAGATGCCACTTTTAAATATCCTTTATACAGAAAACCTTCAAAACCTAAAGGTGGATTCCCAACAAGAACGGAAATTGACAGTGAAGGTGCATTGGATAATCAAGGATTAGAAATTGCGTATTCGGATGATTTACTAGAGAATTATGTCATGCAGGTTCAAGGTTCGGGCGTTGTAGAATACGAAGATGGTAGCCGAAAGTTATTGAGTTTTGGTGGTAAAAACGGATATGGCTACAAAAGCCTTGGTAAGTATCTAGTCGCGCGAGGACACGTTCCTGCCGATAAAATCTCATTGACAACCATTCGAACATTTATGGCTGAAAATCCTGATAGCTTAGAAACTTTGCTGAATTTGAATCCTTCTTATATCTTTTTTAGAGAAAGTAATGAAAAGCCATCAGGCGCGGCAAGCGTTCCTTTAGTGGCAAAACATTCGGTTGCCGTTGATAGAAATCAAATTCCTTTGGGAAGTATTTTGCTGGGCGAAGTGCCTGTATTGGACGAAGCGGGTGTTTTGGTTGGGCATGAGTTTAGAATATTGGCGGCGCACGATGTCGGAGGTGCAATCAAAGAAGGGCATATTGACTTTTTTAGTGGTATCGGACAAGCGGGCGAAGATGTCGCAAATGCTTTACATCATTATGGTCGAATTTGGTATTTGGTAGCGAAATAGTCTTTTATACTTAGTTTTATTCAATAACTCATGTTACGCAAAGTTTGGTTTATGATCAGAATTTAAAAGGTTATTCTTTTGACCGTTTTGAGTTTTTAGAATCGTCGAATATAGCCCTACCTGACGCGTCAGCAGGCAGGCGTAGCCACTTATGATTGGAAGTGTGACGAATTGTGCTACATCAACAGATGAGCCATTTATGAATAATTCAAAAGTTTATCCAAGTCCGTTTCGAGATTATTTAACATTTGAAACATCAACGAAAGCGTCAACAAGCATTCAATTGTATAACGTTTTAGGTCAAAATGTGGAAACAATTCATCTTGATAGAATTGATTCTTATTATAGAATGAATACCAATCATTTATCAAACGGGATGTATTTTTATACTGTTTTTGAAAATAATCAATTGGTTTTAAGTGGAAAAGTTCTAAAAGAATGATAGTTTAGACAGAAAGAGAAGCGGTTATTTTGTGTAATTTCCTTTTTTATTTTTTTTTAAAATAAAGAAATAAAAACAAAAAAAGCTTATTAGACTTTATTCTAAAATGGTTTTGTAATGAATGGAAATTTAGATTTTAAATCTAATCAAGGCGGTAAAAGCGGAGTTTAGCCGTGCTAAATGAGCATTTTGCCAACGAAGAGTAGTTTTAAAAGATAATTTAGCTTCATACAAAATTATTTAGAATAAAGTCTATTTAAAGAAATAAAAAAATGTCCCATTCTGAGTTTTTTTGTCATTAATAGAATCGGGAACTGCGAGATACACGTAGTTGAAAATCGTGGTTATAACCAAAAAAATATCATATATGATACATTTCTATTTTTAGAGCTTATTGGCATTGATATTGAATTATTTAACAATAGCTGACTTATTTTTTTACATTTTTCTGATAAAAGAAAGTACATATATTTTTTTAACACATTAAAATATTATATATTTGTAAAAGAAGAAATTACACTAATTACTGTAAAACAATGAATTTTAAGCAAATAATAACAACTATAACAATTATAACTATCACAGCAATTGCTGCTTTAGGACAATGCCTTGAAGGTAATTGTGTGGAAGGGCAGGGGGTTTTGGTTGATAAGGATAATAATGTATGGTTAGGAGAGTTTGCGGATGAAAAGTTGGTTGGTACTGGTGTTTGTCATTTTTCGTGGGGTGCGAAGTACGTTGGAGCTTTTGAAAAAGGAAATTTTGAAGGCGAAGGCACATACTATCACACCGATGGCTCAATTGAAGAAGGAATTTGGAAGAATGGTGTTTTGATAGAATCAACAGCCAAAAAAGAAACGAAAAAGACTTTCAAAACGAAAGCTATTATAATAGGTATTGATAATTATGATAATCAAAAACTGAGTTTTGCCGTTAATGATGCTCAAACTATTCAGCAAAAACTAGAAGGTCGTACAGGGCAAAATTTAGAAACTACAATATTACTTAATGAAGAGGCAACTGTTGCGGAAGTAAACGCACAATTGGATTTGGTGGTTAAGAATGCTTCTAAAGATGAGGTGCTTTTATTCTTCTTTTTTGGTACTTATAAAGGTGAAACTATTCAGTTAATAGATGGAGATTTAGATATTATTACGCTTAAAGAGAATTTAAGTAATAGTGCAGCACATCAAATTTCTTGTTTTTTGGATGCAACTCACCAGCAAAAAGAAGTGTATTTGGCAATGAAAAATGCTAAGAGAGCTAAAAATATAACGGTTACTACGGATAATTTAGATTTATTTTTATTAAAAAAGGAATACGAATCTTCTATTGAATTTGACGGATTTCGTTACGGCATTTTTGCTCATTACTTAATGAGATGTTTGAATGGAATCGCAGACAAAAACATGGATGGAAACATAACAAATAAGGAGTTATTTGATTATACTTCGAAGGGATTATACGATTATTCTGATGGTCGATTGTTCTTGGAATTATTACAAAAAGACATAACAACAGAAAGAAACTTACCTATCTTTAGTCATACTATTAGCAAATAGATAAATGACTTTCCCCTAATTTTTTCGTCTTTAATACATACAGAGCAGGTAGAAAACGGGGATTTTATATTTTAAATAAAATGTTTTCGCTATATGAAAGTTAAACTTTATTTAAAAAAAACATTTTTTGTTGAATAAAATCTTGTTCTATACGTTCTATTGATTATAAAATGTTGAACAAACATTAATTCAATGTAAACGTACTTTATTTGGATTTTTAATATAAATGTAAAATTCTTACTTTTGTAAAAATATTCTATTAGGTGTTGTTAAAGATGTATTTTGTCGGTATTACACCTGTCGGTATTTTTTTTTTAATAAAGATTATTATATAAGGACTGAAAACAATTTGAACTTATGGCAGATAAAACAAGATATAGTGATGATGAGTTGAATGAATTCAAAGAAATCATTAATGCCAAGTTAAAAACAGCTCGTGAAGAGTCAAATTTTCTTCAATCACAATTGTCGGATAGAGCCGAAAATCAAGATGCGAAGTTGAAAGGGTTAGATGACGGAATTGGTACAGCGGAAACAGAACGCTTGAATACCTTAACCGCACGCCAAGAAAAATATATAAAGCACCTTGAAAATGCACTTATTCGCATTCAGAACAATGTATATGGTGTTTGTCGCGAAACGGGAAAACTAATCTCAAAAGAAAGATTGAAAGTCGTCCCTCATGCAACACTTAGTATAGATGCTAAAAAATCTAGGAAGGGAGGTAGGTAGAACAAATCATATATATTAGGAAGGGAGTTAGGTTAAACCTTAACTCCCTTTTTTATGCCTTGTGAATAAAGGCTATTTAAGTTGTAAAATTTTAGAATTACATGAAAACTATCACAAAATAAGTTCATTATTCATTAATTATACCTATATGATTACCTTTGTAATTGTCAATACACATAAACTTTTTTACTTTTGCCCAAAGAATGAAAATCTATTCATCAAATAATAAATAGCGTGAAATCAAAGAGTACTTATGTTTCGATTGGTTTAGTTTTTTTAGTATTACTAATCGACCAATCCCTCAAAATATGGATAAAAACAACGATGACTTATAATCAAGAACATCTAGTTTTAGGGTTAGATTGGTTTAGGTTGCACTTTACCGAAAACCCTGGAATGGCGTTCGGAATGGAATTAGGTGGCGATTACGGAAAATTGGCATTGAGTTTATTCAGAATCGTAGCCGTTGGTTTTATGGTTTATTATATTCGTTTGTTGATTAAGCAAGGCGCGCACGTTGGTTTGGTGGCTAGTATTTCACTGATTTTGGCTGGAGCAGTTGGTAATATATTGGATAGTGCTATTTACGGATTGATTTTTTCGGAAAGCCATTATCACGAAATAGCGACAATCTTTCCTGAAGGTGGCGGTTATGCTAAGTTTTTACACGGAAAAGTAGTTGATATGCTTTATTTTCCGATGTACGAAGGCAATTTATTTGGTTTATTAGGCGAAAGAAATTTTCAATTTTTTAGACCTGTTTTCAATATAGCAGATGCTTCGATTACCTTAGGTGTAATTATTATTTTGGCGTTTCAGAAGCGTTTCTTTGCCAATATGGATAAAAAAGATGATGCTAATGTGGTTGATGATTCAAATAATACTGAAACTGTAATGACAGAAACCTCAAATGTAGCAATTGCCGAATCTGAGATTACGGAAACGACTACTCCTGAAGAGTTTGATGGTAGTGACAGTGATGATGATTAATTGATAAATTACAGTTTTTAAATAGATTGAAAAGACCTTTAACTAGCTTTGAATTGAAGTTGGTTAAAGGTTTTTTTATTTAAAAAAATCAATAATTGTATTACAAATTATCTGAGCGCAATCAGGTTTTTTATAGCATTCGTGGTTTTCATTAGCGAAGATGTTTTTATTCAAATGATGTAAATCAAACCATTCTTGACTAGGTTGGTACTGGTCTTTTTGACCATAATACAAATGAATATTCATATCGGGAGTAGTCCTTTCATATCGTAAGCGAGTTGCTGAAATGGCATAAAAGTTATCTATTGGCAATCCCAAAAGTCCTGCCTTCCATGCAATCGTTCCGCCGATACTGAATGCTAAAATGGTTAATTTTCCTGTTTCTAATCTTGATAATTGTCGAACAGCACGGTCAATTCCTCCTTTTACAAACTGCTGATGGAGGCTTTCTTGTGAATAATTGGTTGTATCAATCCCTGCCAATTTGCAAGAATCATAATACTTTATATCAAAATGAGGTTCTAAGACTGAAATGTATAATTGTAACCAATCAGATTTTGGAGTTCCCCAAAGGTCGGAAATAATAATTAGCCGATTTTGCATTTTTTAAGCATTTTAGTATCAGAACAAAAGATTTTCCACTAACTTTAAGAGTAGGTTAAAATGGTTAATCTTTTTACAAAAAAAGAAAGAGTAAATAAAAGAAATTAAATGGAATTAAATAACTTAAAACGTCGAGTTCAGCAGTATAAAGATATAGTAGAAAATACACCAATTTACCGTCAGATATGGAAAGATAGCTTAAAAACGGGTATTGTGAATCAACTTGCAGAAATAGCAAAAGCGATAGAGTTGAATGTTGTTATTATGATACGCCAAGAAATGGAAAATTTGGAAGCGATTATATTTTCGTTAGGTAACCAAGATAGCGGATTAGTGCATCAGGAGGAAGGAAAGCCACCTCACGCACTCAAAAAGCATAATGGTAGTTTGATTTATCAGCAGCTTTTTAATGGTAAAATTGTTGTAATGTTGCAGTTTCCAGCTATTCAAGGTTATGGCGAACCTTTGCCTGCTAGGCAAATTGGTATTTATCGACCAGAGGAATTAACGGAAGCTTTTTTTGTAAAGCATATTGACGAATTTCTAAAGGAAGTTACAAACTGGGAAGATTATGATGACGATGATAATCCATCGAGCCATAAGATTGGATTTAGAGTTAACTTTGAAGAAAAAGAGTAATAAATGCGGAATGTTGAACGATGAATTAAATGGCTTATTTTGCTTTTTTCAGAATCAAACATTTTAAGAAAGAATTAAATGATAGAAGAACAAATATTGACTCGACTACGAGGGTATTCTATGGCATTTTATCAAAAAGATTTTGATACGGTTATTGATTATTTATACCCAGATGAAATCAAATCATTGAGAGATAATCTGCAATGGATGGCTCAAATGTTGAGTCCTTTTGGTGAAACAGATGGTTTTTTGAATTTATTCAAAGGACTTAAATCATTGAATGAACTCAAAACCTTGACCGATAAGCAATTTATTGCGATGTTTTTTTCGGGGGCAACGCGCAAACTTAGCCAAGATAAAATTGTTGAAATGGTCAATACAATGGAAATTCTGGAGATTGACCATGCAGAGTATATTGCAAATGTAAAATATGCTTTTAATAATGTTTTTTCGGATATGGATTACAGAATTGAAAGCGAAGTTAATCTAATTTTATCTGAAGGTGAATGGTTTGTATTGTTTAATACAGGAATGGAGGAAAATTTTGAGCGATATAAAAGGCAGTTGAAACATTATGAAAATGCGAAACGGAAGGATAATTTGAACTTGTCAAGTACGCCTGATGAAGATGTTGAGCTTTATTCGATTTATGGTTATAGAACCTATGATGAAGATATTATTATAGAACCACGATTTAAAAATGCAGGAGAATTCAGCGATGGATTAGCACCTGTCAAGATATTTAGTAAGTGGGGTTATATTAATAAAAAAGGAGAAATTGCGATTGTTCCAAAATACACTAGAGCAGAAGTGTTTTCGGAAGGATTTGCTGTTATTGGTCAAGTTCAACCCGAAATTTTTCACCTGTATGGTTTTATTGATAAGACTGGAACGCCAATAACGAAGTGTATTTATAGAGAAGCATTTTCTTTTTCGGAAGGATTGGCAGCGGTTAGACTTAATGATATTTGGGGTTTTATTAATAAAAAAGGCAAAATGGCAATTGGTTTTCAATATGATGAAGTAGAATCTTTTGAAAACGGAGAAGCAATAGTAGAAATTGATGATAATCGGTTTGTGGTTGATAAAAAAGGTAATGTCCTGAGAGAGTTAGCCAATGAATGGGATGAAGATGATTGGGATGATGAGGAGGAAGACGAAGATGACATTGATTTTAGAGATTTATTTTAAAAAAAATCTATGGATAAAAATCAACTTGAAAAGCGATTTTAAAATCAATAAAAATCAATAAAAATCAATGAAAATTAATACTCAGAAGCTCATCAAATTTATATTGATGAGCTTTTGTTATTTTTAAGTGTTTTTTTAATCAAACTAAATTAATATGAAAAAAATATCACTTTCACTACTATGTTTTTTTATAAGTATCCTTTTTATAAAAGCGCAGAATGAATTAACGGCTCAAATTGATACAAAAGCTGACGAAATCGAAGCACAAGTTATCGAATGGCGTAGGTATTTTCATCAAAATCCAGAGTTATCTAATCGTGAATTTGAAACGGGGAAAAAGATAGCTAAATACTTGAAAAAGCTTGGGTTAGAAGTTCAAATAGATGTTGCGCATACAGGCGTAGTCGGTGTTTTGAAAGGCGGATTACCTGGCCCGACGGTTGCTTTGAGAGCTGATATTGATGGATTACCTGTGGCAGAAAGAACGGATGTGCCGTTTAAATCAACTGCAAAATCGACTTTTTTGGGGCAAGAAGTCGGTGTAATGCATGCTTGTGGTCATGATACACATATTGCGATGCTGATGGGCGCGGCCAAAATTTTGACGGAAATGAAGGCGGATTTGAAAGGAACAGTCAAATTTGTTTTTCAGCCAGCAGAGGAAGGCGCACCTCAAGGAGAAGAAGGTGGTGCGGAATTGATGGTCAAAGAAGGCGTAATGAAAGATGTGGATGCGGTATTTGGGTTACACATCAGCGCGGGTATTCCTGTTGGAGAATTGCGATTCAAGTCGGGAAGTCTTTTGGCGGCACAAGACCGATTTGAAATTGAAGTCACAGGTAAGCAAGCACATGGTTCTGCACCTTGGGCGGGCGTTGATCCGATTGTTACTTCGGCTCAAATCATCATGGGATTACAGACAATAGTAAGCCGACAAACGGAGCTAACGAAGCAAGCAGCCGTGATTACGGTTGGTAAAATAGAAGGTGGCGTTCGTAATAACATCATTCCTGAAAAGTGTAAAATGATTGGAACTATCCGAACTTTGGATACTAAAATGCAGGATGTTATTCACAAAAAAATAAAAAAGACTGCCGAACTAATCGCTGAAAGTGCTGGTGCAACTGCAAAAGTAACAATACAGAAAGGCTATCCTGTAACGTATAATAACCCTGATTTGACAAAGAAGATGATGCCAACGGTTCAGCGTGTGGCTGGTATCGAAAACGTGATAATGACGAGGGCGGTTACTGGCGCGGAAGATTTTTCTTTCTTTGCGCGCGAAGTGCCTGGGCTGTTTATGTTTTTGGGCGGTCGCTCGAATGAGAATGACCCGAGAACGGTTTCTTCTCATCATACGCCTGATTTTTTTATTGATGAAAAAGGAATGAAGTTGGGCGTTCGTACTTTGGTTAATTTGACTTTGGATTATATGGAAATGGACGGTGAAAGGTGAACGGACGCTTTGCTGACGGTTGACGGACGCTTCGGTTGATTATTTTCAAATGCCTTTAGAAGAGTTTTTTACTTTTCTAAAGGCATTTTTTATTAAAAATGCTTTAGTCTTTACTCTTTTTATCGCCTTTCATTATTTTATAAATAACGATTCCTGCGCCTATTAAAAAGTGTAAAATAACTACGGCAGCTATAATGTAAACAGTGGTATTATCTTGCATTTGATTTCTATTTTATTTTTCAAAAATAGAGGAAAACAAACTAATAAATAATGAGTAACATCAACTTGTAGTATTACAAATGTCTTTTCATCAACACCAAATTTAATGCGAATGTAATTGATTAAGTTATTTAATTCGTCCATTTTCTAGTTTTTGAAAAATTCTGAAAATTCAACATTAAGCGCAATTGATAGTTTTTCGACGACTGTAATAGAAACATTCCTAGCACCTTTTTCAATACTTGGAATATAGGTTCTGTCTAAACCTGCTTCTAAAGCAAGTTTTTCTTGTGAAAGACCTTTTTCTAATCGAAGCCTTTTTAGATTTTTACCAAATTTTTCCTTAATATCCATTTTTTAAAATTACAAAATGTAGATAGTTGTACAACGGACAATTATCTACATTAGATTTTTTATAAAAAAAGCGCAACCTCTTTCGAGATTGCGCCTTATAGAAAAGTTCATTTTTATAAAAAATAAACTCTATCTATTAATAAACTATTTATTCAACATCAACTTGCGTGTAATTACATCGCCATCAATGATGAATCTTACATAGTACATTCCACTAGCATAATTAGATAAATCTAATTGGAACGTTTCGTTAGTCGTGTTGTGAACACCTAAGTCTTCCACTACTTGACCAGACAAGCTGTAAATTTTAACACTTACATCTGCGGCACGAGACAATTCTAATGTGATCGTTACATTACCACGAGTAGGATTCGGGAAGACTCCTAAGTCTGCAATGTAATCTAATTCTCTAGTATTTACAGGAAATTCAAAGTTTTCAATGATTACTGTAGCTGTTTCAGAACAACCATTAGCATCTGTTACCGTTACGGTATAAGTACCTGCTACCAAGCCTGTAACTTCAGATGTAGTTGCACCACCTGCCACATTCCAATTGTAAGTATATCCACCAACACCACCTGTAGCAGTTACTGTTGCTGAACCAATCATTGAATTAGTAGTATCCGCAGCAGCAGTTGTTGATAAGACAATTGCTGTTGGCTCGTTTATCGTTGCTACATCAGATGTAGAACAATTATTAGCATCTGTAATAGTTACTGAGTAATTACCAGCACCTAATCCATTCGCATTGTTGTTATTACCAATAGCACCTACGTTCCAAGAATAATTTAATACGCCTGTACCACCTGTCGCTGTTAGATTAATACTACCACTATTTTCACCAGCACAAAGTACGTCATCTACTAAGATGTTATCAACCGTAATTGGTGCAGGCTCTGCAATAAATGCACTTGTTGTTGCAACACATCCATTTGCATCTGTAATAGTTCCTGTATAAGTACCACCTATTGTAATATTAGCTAAAT
>CAKZLT010000400.1 GCA_937127195.1 uncultured Saprospiraceae bacterium | reverse complement strand
ATTAGTGCAACAGCAATTAATCAGTATCTATTTGCTCAGCATCAGCTAGGATTTTTAGGTGGTGAGGGTATTACATTTAATATTGATACTGCTATGAATGGTAATCTTTGCCGTTGTGGCACTTATATTCGCATCAAAGCCGCTATCAAAACGGCTGCTAATATGTAAATGATCCTTTTTTTTAACCTAGTTGCACTCCGCAACCGTACATTTAGATCATGACAACATTTAAAACTAAATATAATAGACGTTCTTTCCTCAAGTTATCTTCTGCCGCTGGTGGCGGAATGGTTTTGGGTTTTAGCTGGCTGGCTTCTTGTAATCCGACGGCAGAACAAATCAAAGCCATGCCAGAAAACTGGTTTGACATTAATGCTTACCTCAAAATTGGCGAAAATGGTTTAGTTACCATCATTTCTCCTAATCCCGAAATTGGTCAAAATGTCAAGACTTCTATGCCGATGATTGTCGCAGAAGAACTAGACGTGAGTTGGTCAGATGTAATTGTAGAACAAGCTGCATTGAATACCAATTGGTATCAAAGGCAAGTCGCTGGAGGTAGTCAATCCATCCGTCAAGGTTGGGAAAGTCTTCGCATGGCGGGCGCGACTGCTAAGCAGTTATTAGTAAACACTGCAGCCAAAAGATGGAATGTTTCGCCTGATGGGCTAAGCGTATCTGATGGCATTATTTCTAATAAAAAAGGAGAAAAATTAACCTACGGCGAACTCGCAGAGGAAGCATCAAAAGGAGAAATTCCGACGGAAGCGACACTCAAATCACCTAAGGATTACAAAATAATTGGGCATAGTAAGAAAAATGTTGATATTAATAATATCATCACTGGTAAGCCGCTTTTTGGATTGGATTACAAGCGCGAAGGCATGGTTTATGCAACCGCAATGCGTCCGCCTGCCTTTGGTCAGAAGCTCGTTGAATTTGATGATACAGCTACGCGCGCCGTTTCTGGTGTAATGGATGTGATACAGTTTGGTGATAAAATTGCCGTTTTGGCGACTTCGACTTGGGCAGCTATAAAAGGTAAAAAAGCCTTGAAAGCGCAATGGAAACAAGATAGCAAAGCCGAAAGCACCGCAGACCATGACGCTCAAATGATGGCAGCTTTTGGTTCTGGAAAAGGTAAAGAATATCGCAGTGATGGCAACGTTAAAACGGCTTTTTCGGAAGCCGATGAATTGATGGAAAGGGTTTATGAAGCTCCTTTCTTGCCTCACAACTGCATGGAACCGATGAATTTCTTCGCTCATGTAACCGATGAAATGGCGGATTTGCATGGCCCTATTCAGACTCCCGAATGGACAAGAAGTAGGGTTGCCAACTTGCTAGGCTATCTTTCCGAAGATATGACTCAAGAAGAAAAGAAAGCAGCTTTAGGAAAGGTTAAAATCGGGATGTCCCGAATGGGAGGCGGTTTTGGTCGTCGTTTGTATGGTGATTTTGCGTTAGAAGCTGCCGAAGTTTCTCAGAAATCAGGCAAGCCAATTAAGATGATTTTTACGAGAGAAGATGATATGACAGCAGGAACTTATCGACCTGCGACTAAATACAAAATGACTGCTGCCATTAAAGATGGTGAATTGACGGGTTATCAAATAGAGGAAGCGGCAATGGTTCAGAATATGTATCCCTCTTTCGCACAAAACTTTCCTGCTGGAGCAATTAATAATTTCCGAATGGAGAACCATAAAGTCGAAAGTAATATCACAATCGGTGCGTGGCGCGCTCCTTATACTAATTTTTTGGCGAGTGCAGAACAAGGCTTTTTTGATGAGTTAGCAGAGAAATTAGGCAAAGACCCCGTAGATTTTAGATTAGAGTTACTTGAAAATGCTAAAAAAAATTATCAAAGTGCTGATGATGAATTTGGTGCAAAACTAAAAACGGCAACCGCAGCATTCGAAAAAGCAGAAGCAGATTTGAAAGCTCTTCAAGGTGATGAAACTCTAATTGATAAAATTGCAAAAAGTGAAGAAGCATTAAAAAAGGCGAAAGAAGTAAAAGAAGAAATTGAAGGAAAAATCAATGCAATCAAAGGTAGTTACGAGCCTGAACGTATTATTGGAGTCATCAAATTAGCTGCCGAAAAATCGAATTGGAAAAAAGAAAAAACTGGCGTTTATAAAGGCTTTAGTGTTTATTTTTCTCATAATACTTATGTGGCGCAAGTCGCTCACATCGAAAAAATCAATAATGCTCCTGTCCTCAAAAAGGTCACTTGCGTTGTAGATTGCGGCATCGTTATTAATCCTATTTCTGCTAAAAATTTGATTCAAGGTGGTGTAATTGATGGTATTGGTCACGCAATGTATGGTGATTTTTCTTTTAAAGATGGTTTACCACAGGCGAGTAATTTTGATAAATTCCGCTTGATTAGAATGAATGAAGTACCTGATGTAGATATTCATTTTGTAGAAAGTGAAATCGACCCAACGGGTTTAGGTGAACCGACTTTGCCTCCTGCTGGCGGAGCGTTAGTAAACGCTTTGTATAGAGCAACTGGCAAACGACTATATAAGCAACCTTATGTGAATTCGGATAAGGTTTTGGGATAAAAAATAGGAGACGAGAAGCAAGATATAGCGTGAAATTTCACAAAAAACTGATCTTATGTAAGACTTTAAAATATAGCCTTTTGTTTGGTGGATGGCATCCTACCACCAAACAAAAGGCTATATTTTAAAGTCTTGCGTAACATGAATCAATAAGTTGCTATAACTCGCTTTCTGCTTTTAAAATACATTTGATATTACTTTCAATAATTCATAAGCAGGCGCGTTCACATAACAACTTTGGCACTTTTCAAACATAAATAGGCAATCAATCAAATCGGTTAGCAAGTGAAAAAACAAGCCTATCCCGATGATTCGATACGTTTTTTTTAAAAAAAGTAAACCGACATAGAACGGCATTGCATAGTAAGTATGTAAATAGTGAAAGCCGAAACTGCATCGATTCGCTTCAAAAATTGGTGTAGCTAATAAATGGTCTATATCAATCAGCATCGTTGCGAGTAATATCGCGTAGGCTTTTTTCCATTCTTTTTTAAAAAAGAAAAAGGCGATAAAAAAGGGAAATCCGAAGTGAAGGAAGTAATGAATGAAGGTTTGCATTTTAAATATTTCAAGTATTTTAGTCGCTTTGTTCTAAGAAAACTTTGCCACCCAAAACAAGTACTACAAGAAAAGCTATACTCAAAGATAAAGGTAAAATAAAACTACAATCATTAGGAGAAAGATTAAGATTTTCGATTGCCATGAACCAAAAAACAGATAACGAAAGAGGTATTAAACCAATAAAAAAACTGGGATTATCACGTTTTCTCTTAGCTAATACAGCCAAAATTATCCCAACTATTGACATTAAAGGTCCAGATACAATAATAGATTCTACTTCGTGCCACGCTATGAAAGTAGCAATAATAAAACCTATTACAAACAAAAGTAAAAGCGAAAAAAAGTATTTTCCGCGTTTTGGTGATTCTGTTTTTTCAATTAAATGCTCGTCTAATATTTTGCTCATTTCATTAAAATTCTTCAACGTTAATTCTCATCACTAATGATATATTATCGATGAGACCTTTTTTCAAAATTAAAAGTGTGCATCATACAATTTGCCATATTTCCGACGGCTAAGACAAATTCTTGTTTTACTTTTTGTCCATTAGCGTACTCGGCAGGTTTCCAATCTGGCATTTGGCGAATAGTTTCTAGTAATAGCTCATCTATTTTTGGAGAGCTGCATGAATTGAACAACTTGGCATTAATAACTTTTCCTTTCTCATTAACATCGAATTTAATCATAGCTAAATCGTAATTCTTAAAAGTGCCATTTGGTACTTTCGCGATCGCACTTTTTTCTAAATATCGACTCAATGCCTTTTTACCTCCAATATATTTAGCATCACTTTCTGGCTGAACCGTAAAACCAAAGTTGAATTTTTTAACATCATTGTTTTTAAGCGTATTATCTGGTATATATTTGACTGTAACTGTGATTTCTGAGCCTACATCAGCCGTATTCATTAGCTTTTTTTGTGCTGAATTTAATTGGTCGCTTTTGCTGATTACTTGCTTAACTTGCCCGTTTTGCGTCGCAGAAATCTCAACAGCAACAAATTCCTTTACCCATGAAGGCTTATAATGCCTATTAATATTGACCAATGTTTTGGCTTCTTTTAATCCTTTTTTATTAATAGAAATATACGGTAAAGCTCGATTGATTTCGTAATCTGGCGCATTTTCTAAATTAATACTTGCTTCTTCTTTTGGGCTATTATATAAAAATCCATAAAGAGAAATCGTCAAAATCGCAAGAACTAGTAGAATTGATTTATGCTGCATATTTTTCATAGTTAGTTTATTTGTTACTAAAATTATACTAGCTAAATTAAACTATAAATGATAGTAATTCTTACTTTTAAAAACCTTTAACAGGTCAATAACAAGTTCTTTTTTATAAAAACTTCACCAATTCAGATATAATACTAGCTAAAAAAGGCGTAGATAATTTCAATAGATTATTAAAATTTTGAGTTGCTGAAACCTGTAATCCCATTTCAATTGCCGTTTCTTTTCGGTCTTCTTTGGGTATTAATTGTTCTATCCATTTATTGGTGACCGAGCGATATATTTCAAACGAAGGATAATAAATTATGGTTAATAATATTGTAAAAATTAAACCATAAGCATAAACAAATTCTATTGGAAAAATATCACAATTGCCACCACAAACAGCTTCATGAATAGCTATTCGGATGATATTACTCGCAAATACTGCCGCGCCTATCAATCCACCAAGAATGCTAATTTGCAAATCAAAAATCTGCTTAATTGACTTTAATTTCACCAATACATCTGGCAAATCCTTTACTTCCAAATCAATGTCATCGGTTGTTGTAGAATCATCAATCGCTTTGTCAATTGGCGCAGCTTTACTAATTATTTTTATAATAAAAATAAGGTTAATCGTGCCTATAAATCCTGCAATCATTGGATTGTAAACCGTCCAATTGATAACAAAATCAGGATTGTGAAAAAATAACCCTAGCTTTTGCATCACATCATCATAGGACAAAACCAGTCGCCCATTAATCGAGTTGAAGTCTATTTTGAGCATCACAAACATGATAAAAGACAAAAGTAACCCAACCCTTAAATAGTCTTTCCACTTAAAGGCAGCATAATCTTTAATCAAAGTATATAAAATCGCGATAGCCAAAAGTATAATTCCCCAAGAAACACCGACTAATGCAGCTACGAGAATTAACCAAATTAATAATTTAGGGTTTTTATTAAAAAAAGCATTCCCATTATCTAATGTAATGCGCTCGATGTTTAACTCAATAGGAATATCTGCGGCAGGAAATAAAAGTGTAGAATCTAATGTCGCTTTTGTAGTATCAAAAATAGAGGCGGCAGGTACAAATTGGTTATTTTGCCCGTTTTCATGTAATAAATCTATCTCGTTAGAATAAGTGAAAAAGGTAATGACTGCTCCCAAAATGACAATCGCCATAAATCCAAAAACTAAGTTTACATTAGGTAGTTTGTCTCTTAGAAGTATCATTTTATAAATTGATTTACAATATTTAATACATTACTCTTTACAATATATCAAATATAGTAAATGATAATGTATTAATTAAATAGTTTGCTTTTTCGCAATTTATAGATTTTTCCTGAGTTTTCCCCCCTGAATTTCAGTTCCCTGAATGCTAATTCTTCTTTTTTTCCAAGCCATGCTAATTTTTCTATCATTGTTATATATTTTAATTTTCCTGATTGTAACAGATTGCAGTGATAGTTAATCTCATTAAAAATACTTGGTGACGCACCTAAAGGCGCTTTT
>CAKZLT010000399.1 GCA_937127195.1 uncultured Saprospiraceae bacterium | reverse complement strand
TATACTGTGAGAAACATCTTCGTAGCATACCGCTTTAGGTTCGTTAATTGCCTTACCTCCTTGCTCAAAAGCTCGCATTGCAATATAAAAATCATCTACCAAATACTTAGATGGCACATCCGAATAGTAGGTAGAACGTAAAGCAAAACACCCTCCGAGAGGTCCAAGCGTCTGTTGCCAAATCACGCCTTCGAGGTGTTTGAGCTGAACTTCTCCTTTAATGTAGAAGCTTTCTGTGTAAGAAATGCCTTCTTTCTTCATTCCTAGATTCATGATGTTTGAATCTACTAATGCTAGTTCTTTATTTTTGAAATGCTTCACCAATTCAAAAATAAGTTCCTTTGAAAAAAGAACATTTGCATCTGTTATGATATAAATATGATTAGCATCAACAGGGTTTGCTTCGTTTGCCCATTCACTGAGTTGATTAATGATACTGGGTTTTCCTTGACGCTTTGTAAAATTTTTAAAAAAAAGACTAGAATGTTTTGAAGCGATTTCTTCAACAATCTCATTTGTATTATCATTAGAATTATCTGAACCAATGAATATATTTAATCGCTCAAAAGGATAATTGGTCGCTAAAATACTTTCTATTTTTTTCTTAATGACCATTTCTTCATTGTACGCAGCCATGAGAATGGAAACGGTAGGAAGTTGGCTGTCGGACTCAGAATGGCAATTTTTGTTGTTCTTTTTGGGTGCAGCCATCCATCTCAAAATAATTGGATAGATGATATAAGTATGCAAAAGTCCAATAATACAAACAGTGTAAAGTATTATCATTTTTTAAAATTCACTAATTCAAAATACGATTTATAACAGTTTTTAATAATCAATTTTTTTATAAACCATATTTTCATAAAAAGATAACAAACGCTTACTAACTGATTTATAATCGAATTGTTCTTCAATAAATACACGAGCATTTTTACCAATTCCTTCTAAATCATCTTTATTTTTAACACAAAACTCAATCTGATTCAAGAATGCTTCCGCAGTGTTTCCTATCAAAACCTCTTCTCCATCTCTTCCATCAATGCCTTCTAAACCAAGTGAAGTAGTCAAAGATATTTTACCTAAAGACATAGCTTCCAGTATTTTGGCGCGCATTCCACTCCCCGAAAATAGCGGAACAATCATGACAGAGTGTTGATTCAAAAACGCGGTAGAACTTTCTACTTCTCCATGAATAACCACATTAGCACCTTTGTAATTCAGTAAGTGCTTAGGCATATTTCGCCCTGCAATGTGTAATTTAATCTTCGGAAATCGCTTTCGTACCATTGGCATAACCTTAGTCAGAAACCACTCTAAGCCTTCCAAATTGGGCATCCAGTCCAATGAACCGATAAAAGAGAGCGATAATTCTTCTTGATAACTTTTATAATTTGGATGATAATTATCCAAATCGAAGCCAATCGGAGCAACTAATCCTTTGTTTTTGAAACCTAATTTTCTGAACAAATCCAAATCGCGTTGCGTAATCGCCACCATTATATCATAAGCATTGAGTTGCTCAATTTCAAAGTTTTTTAGCTTCTCAGTCAAATGCTTTAAATATAATCTTTTAGGAAGCAATTTAGTATTTTCAGCTATTCGTTCCCATATTTCATGTTCAACGTTATGCGAACGCATAGCTATAATCGCATTAGAATATTGGCGAATAATTGGAATATAGGGCGCGAGATAAAGCGTTTCTAACTGAATCACATCGTAAGTGTTCTTTTTGAGAATATCAATTAATTTTGATTTATACTCTTCAGATACAAAACGAGAGACATGATAAGATTCGTCTTTAAACAAATTAAAAAAAGCATCTTTAGGTTTGACCCTATTATCAATTTTGACTGTTTCTATGAATTGATAGTGATCAAAATTTTCAGGTAAGTCTTGGGTATTGAAATAATGCTTGATGGTATTCATTGCCAATAAAGACAAATCACACCCCAATTCATTCAACGCCTTACTCATATATGTTACTGCAATCGATTCGCCATCCTTGAGCGGATAAGGAAATTTTTTGCATAGTTGTAATATCTTCATACAAACCTATTTCTAATCACAAAATTAGACTTTTTGACTGACTACTTAGAATATGTAAAAAAATCGTTACTGTTCAGCATTGCCGAATGTAATACCATTTAACCACGAATTAAACGAATTTTTACTAATAATCAGTAAAAGTTAGCACAATTAGTGGTTTATAAATCATAATCATTCAGCTTGTTGAATAGTAAGAAAAAAAAGCTATCATTATTTATTTTCTGTTCCCTTATTCAAATGAACCACCTTTTTTTAAAAAAAAGCTACCGTAGCGCGACGAAACATTAAAACTTTTGAAACCGTGTAT
>CAKZLT010000398.1 GCA_937127195.1 uncultured Saprospiraceae bacterium | reverse complement strand
GGCCCCCCCCCCCCCCCCCCCCCCCCCCCCCCAGCTAAAAAGAAACGGAGGCCGCCCCCACAATATTTTTTTTTTTTGACTAAAAAACTAAAATGGAAAACCCAACTATCACAGCCTATGCTCCAGGGAGAATCAATATTATTGGAGAGCATACTGATTATAATAATGGCTTTGTATTGCCTGCTTCTATTGATAAAAAGGCAGTTGTTCAACTCAAAAAGAATGGTAAGGACAGCACGATTTGCCATTTTGTAGCAAAAAATGTAGATGAAATTTTTGAGTTTGACTTAAATGAATTTGAGCCAATCGGCGGAGGTTGGGAAAATTATATAATGGGTGTTGTTGCTGAATTGCAAGCATTAGGCGGTCAGATAACAGGCTTTGATTGCGAATTAGAGGGCGATGTGCCTATAGGTAGCGGTATGAGTTCTTCGGCAGCTTTAGAATGTAGTTTGGCAGTTGGGTTGAATGAATTATTTGATTTGGGCTTTGAAAAGTGGCAATTAATTAAAGCTGCTCAAATGGCTGAACATCATTTTGTAGGTATTGAATGTGGTATCATGGATCAGTTTGCCAGCGTAATGGGAAAGAAAAATCAAGTGATGCTATTGGATTGCAAATCTTTGGAATTTGAGTATTTTCCACTTGATTTGGAGGATTATGAATTGTTGTTATTAAATACCAATGTTTCTCATGCTTTGGCTTCTTCGGAGTATAATACTCGAAAAAGAGAATGCGAAAAGGGCGTTGAGATTGCTCAACAGAAATATTTGGAAGTGACTTCATTGAGAGACTTGACGGTCGAGATGTTATCGGAAGTAATTGGTGAGATGCCAGAAAAAGTAGCTAGTCGATGCCGTCATATTGTTACTGAAAATGACCGTGTTCAAGCTGCTACGAAGGCATTAGTCGCTAAAGACTTTGCTCGTTTGGGCGAATTGATATACGAATCTCATAATAGTCTTCAAGTGGATTATGAGGTGAGTTGTAAAGAATTAGATTTCTTGGTGGAATACACTAAGGACAAAGATTATATCTTAGGTGGTCGAATGATGGGCGGTGGTTTTGGAGGTTGTACGATTAATATCATTCAAAAAACCAAAGTTAATGATTTTATTCAACTAGCAGCAGCAGTATATCAAAAGGAATTCAATAAAGATTTGACACCTCATTCTGTGTCTCTTGAAAATGGGGCAGGTGTTTTGTGAAAAAAAATATTACTATTTAGCATTACCAGAAAAATAATTGCTAGTTTCAGAGACGCTACGCTTTAACTCTGAAACTAGCAGCTATAAAGAAGGTTCTGAATAGTATGAAAAAAATTATAAAAAGGGTAAATAAAAACGCCTCAAATCTAATTAGATTCGAGGCGTTTTTTTTAATGAAATTGAAAATCTATTTATTAGAATGTTTCTTTTGAGCTTCTTCTTGCTCTTTTTTTATTTCTTCTGTACAAACATCACAGTTTTCTATACCTTGGTAATCGCAATTATTATATATATCAACTAACTCTTCTAAGTTATCAAAGCCCATTCTAGTCCCAACTAAACCTGATATTTTTTTACAATCTTCCAAGAATGCAGGTACAGCCCAATCAAAATCATCTTGTGTAATCTTGCGTTCTCTCGAACCATCTTTAAAATCAAGATAATAATAATGCAGGTATTTGTTATCTACATTTTCGTTATTTTGAACATAATAACTATATAGAATAGCTTTTCCAGAAGCTTTTACTTCCATGAATACCGTTTTTGAACTAAAAGGAACAGGTGGTCTATCAGCGGTTTTTCTTAAAAAGTGTCTTTCTTTATAGACGATTTGTTTTGCATTATTATTTTCTTTTGTTTGATAACCATAACCTATTAAGTGCTTTGGCTTATAGGTTTTTGATTTTCCTCTGTTATTAATAAACTTGACCTTAGCCTGATTTTTTGAGCGAGTCTGAACTTTTATTTTTCCTTTAATAGTATCACCATCATTGGTAATAATATAGCCAGGAACTTCGTGATGTATATTAATATCTTCATCAAAGCTTTGCGCTTGAAGCGAAAAGCTACTAATAATCAATATAGCTAATGTAAAATATCTCATAATTGTTTATTTTGTTTGAAATAGCTCAAAACATCCTTTTGTTGTTATAAACTACATTTATAGTTATAACGTATTTTTATATATAAAGTTGCTATTTTTATATATGATAAAAGTAAATTTAATGTGACATTTATAACTATTTTTAGTGAAGGGGAATTAATACTAATTTAATTATTTTCTTCTTTTGGAGCAGAATCGAAATCAAAGAGCGTTTTGTTCATGGGATAATTGCACTCTTCATAAGATTCACAATTATTGTAGATTTTGACCAACTCTTCTAAGTTATCGAAATCCATTCTATTACCCATTAAATCTGATATTTCTTTACAATCTTCTAAAAAACTAGGAACTGCCCAATCAAAATCATCTTGCGTAATCTTGCGTTCTCTCCAACCATCTTTTGATGTAAACTTGACTTTTATTTGATTATAGCCAGGAACTTCTTGATGTATATTAATATCGTCATCAATGTTTTGTCCCTGAACTAAGAAACTAGTGCAAATCAAAAAAACTAAGACAAAGTAATTTTTCATTATTATTCCTATTTGAAACAGATTTAAAATCTTTTTTTCATCCAAATAAAGGAAGAGTAACAAAAGCCTTTCCACAATTCTAAAACTGTGGAAAAACCTGTATGGTATCTAAGTCCATTCTTTGTCTAATGTATTGACCGATTCGCTCAGATTGCTTCTTTTTATATCGATTAGAAGTTTTTGGCTTCCAAGTAATATTAATAGTAGGAATAACTAATTGGGTAGAATCAACTGATTTTAATTCTCCAAATTGTGTTGCTTCAATTTGCGGGTCGAGCAATTCTAACCCTTTTAAGGCTTCACTACCCGATTTTAAAATACTTACTTGCATATTTAATGCTTGAATTTGAGCATTTTTTTCATTTAAAATTAGCTGATAACTTTCCTTTTCTTCCGAAAAGACTGCTTTTTCTTTTTTATTAAGTTCTTTTATATTAGGAATATGTATTTGTATAACTTTTAACAAAACATTATGTAAATTATTTTCAGGTAATAATCTTTGATAAGATTCAATGTTTTTGGTACTGATTGTATCGCCAAAAACGGATATTTTCAATAATAAAGAATCCGTTTCTTCACCATTATTCAAAATCGGCTTGAACTCCCAATCTATATTTCTATCATTGCTGTCAAAATAAGTTTGCACAAATTCCTTTGCACTATACTTAACACGTTCTTCTTTTATGACTCTTGATAAAATGAAAATACTAGGTATTACTATTAATAATACAAAGCCTAAAATCATAAAAGTTGAGCGTTTTTGGTCACTTGCATCAACATATTTTTTGGGTCTAAAACCCAAAACAAATCGTACAACTATGTAAGTTGCGAATGCTATAAATGCAGAGTTCAGGAAGAATAAATAGAACGAATTAAGAAAAATACTCCATTCTCCATTTGCTAATCCATAGCCCGATACACAAAGCGGCGGTAATAATGCCGTAGCAATCGCAACACCTGGTATAGCATTGGATTTTTCTAGACGAGAACCCGAAACGATACCCGCGATTCCTCCAAAGAATGCAACAAAAACATCCAATATTGTTGGTGAAGTACGAGCAATGATTTCGCTGGTCGCTTCGCCGCTTAGAGGTGTGAGTAAAAAATATAAGGTACTCGTAGCCAAACTTACTCCAATTGCAACCGCAAAATGGTAAATTGATTGATAAAGGGTCGTACGGTCATTGATAGAAACAGATAAACCGATTCCTAAAATGGGAGACATTAAAGGCGAAATTAACATCGCACCAATAATAACGGCAGGAGAATTAAGGTTCAAACCCAAAGACGCCACCATAATCGCACTCATCAAAAGCCAAATATTAGAACCTTTGATTTGGATATTTTTTTGGATAGAATCTCGCGTACCTTGCTCATCTTGCCCTTCTCGAATGTCTGTTATATCATGCAAAAAGTCGCCGATTCGTTTGAATAACTGCACTGCGATTACTCTAATATCTTCTTTCGGCGGGATATTTTCATTAGGTTTAGACTCATCATTCTGAATGGAGTCATTTGGCTTTATTTCGTCCACGGTGTTTTGATATTACTGAATTGTCGTATCAACAATTAAAAACTCTGATAATGTCTTAAAAATAAAT
>CAKZLT010000397.1 GCA_937127195.1 uncultured Saprospiraceae bacterium | reverse complement strand
ATAGTTTGAGTCACATAAGCAACATTTATAGGTTGTTGACGCTCTGTGACTTGATGACAAGCCGACCAACTGAAGATAATGAATAGATAGATGAATTGTTGCTTTTGCATGAGAATTGATATAAGTACTTGAATATACGAAGATAATTTGAATAGGTTATAAGAAAACTAACAAATTCATTGAATGAACTACTTTGTAGCGCAATAACGGTTTTTTTTAAAAGTAAAAGGCATGGAATAAAACGAAATATACAAAATCGGTCAACTGCATAGCTGTATAGCCCGAAACCTTGGAGGAAGCCTCGGGACGGAGCTATTTTTTATATTTTTTAAAATGGAAAAGAAAAAGCTAGATTGGGTACATTATTTTTTTCCACTCCCTAACTCCTATTTTATTGATTTATATTTACTTTTGTGTAATCTCCTTTTGAAGAATAAATACCGTTTTTATAGAAAATCCTAACCAAAATGAACTCTAAATTACCTGTCATTTTTCTAACCTTCGCCAATGATAAGGTCGATGACGCGCTTTATTTGCGTAATTTACCCAAGGAGTTACACGGAATTCGAACGGCACTTTCCAAAGCGGAAAAAGCGGGTTTGTGTGAAATTGTAGAACGCACGGCAGCCACGGTTAATGATATTTTTGATACTTTTCAAGATCCACGTTACAAAGATAGAATTGCGATTTATCATTATGGCGGTCACGCTAGCGGCAATCAATTGATGCTCGAAACGCTAGACGGAGGTCATGGAGCTTCACACAGCGAAGGTTTAGTGCCTTTTTTGGGGCGACAAAAAGGATTGCAATTGGCGTTTTTTAATGGTTGTTCTTCTCAGGAACAAGCCTTAGAATTGAGTGAAGCGGGAGTGCCTGCGGTTGTTGGTACAAGTAGCGCGATTAATGACGAGATAGCAACCGAACTTTCAGACCGTTTTTATAATGGAATGGCATCTGGTCATACGATTTACGAAGCGTGGTTGGAGGCAATTGATATTTTAAAAACGAAAAACAATACTAAAAAACGAAAAGGACTTAAGCTCCGAAGAGACAAAAGCAGTGATTTTCCGTGGAGTATGCACATTCGAAATGGCGCTGAAATCGTCAAAGAATGGAACTTACCAAATGCGGCTCAAAACCCACTTTTTGGTTTACCTGATTTGCCAAAAGTTGATTTACCTGAAGAACCTTTTCGATTTTTAAGAAGATATGAACCGACTCATGCCGAGATTTTCTTTGGTCGAGGACGATACATTCGTCAGTTATATGATAGAATTACTTCTGAAAAAGCAGCACCAGTTATTTTATTCTATGGGCAATCGGGTGCAGGAAAATCTTCAACGCTCGACTCTGGACTTTTGCCACGATTGCAACAAGAAGCCGATGTCAAATATACACGTCGTGACCCTCAATTGGGGCTTTTGGGAACAATGGACGAAGCTTTAGGTGGCGATTTTCAAAGCGCGGTGTTGAGTAACGAAGATGGTTCAGTGATTTTGGTCAGTGATATTCAAGCACAAATTCAGTCACTCGAAGTATTAAAAAACACATTACCTGTCGATAAACATGACGCTTTACAGACGGTGATTGATTCTCTTTTTCAAAAGTTAGAAGAACAAAATGTCAATATTGATACTCAAAAAGCAAGTACAAGGTTGGAGCGTTGGTTAGAAATTGAAAAAAATACAGGTCGCCCATTTCATATTTTACTAGACCAAGTAGAAGAAACTTACACGCGATTCAATCCAGATATTGAAAATGAATTAGAACAATTATTATTAGAAATTCAGCAAATTTTCATTGACCCGAATCATCGCCCTAAGGGTAAAATTATTCTTTCTTATCGAAAAGAATACCACCCAGAGATTGACGAATTTTGTAAAAAAATACAGATTCCTCGTGAAGGCATTTTTCTAAAAAAACTAGAAAAACAAGATATTGAAGCGGTTGTGAATGGTTTGAATAGTTCGAATAGATTGCGTCAACGTTATCAAATAAATATAGAAAATGAGTTGCCTGCTGTGATTGCAGACGATTTGTTGGAAGATAAAGATTCACCGATTGCACCTGTTTTATCTATTTTGTTAACCAAACTTTGGACATTAGCAAAGGAAGAAGGAAGTACAACGCTTTCAGTAGCTCAGTATCAAACGCTAAAAAAAGAAGGTATTTTGATGGAAGATTTTTTTCATCAACAGATGGAAAAACTCAAAGCATGGCAACCCAGTATTGAAAAATCAGGCTTGGCATTGTATGTTCTGAATTTTCATATTACGGCACTCGGAACGGCAGGTAGCCAAAGCGTTGAACGCCTTCGTGAGCGATACGAACATCAAGCCAGTGAAATAAATGGATTGCTAGACCAATTCAAACGACTTTATTTACTGACTGATGCAGGAACGGCACAGACAGGTTTGGCGCACGATACGCTTGCGCCGATTGTGATTAAAGAAATCCGAGAATCTGATAAATCAGGACAACGGGCTTTACGAATATTATCTAGTAAAGTCAATGATTTTAAACAAAATGATACTTTATTACTCGATGAAGCAGATTTGGAATTTGTGGAAAAAGGCAAAGAAGGAATGCGTCTTTGGAGCGAAATAGAACAAGAGTTAATCCGTAGAAGTGCCGAACGACGAACCAAAAATCAAAAGCAACGAAAGATTAGAAATATTCTAGGGATTGTGGCAATTGCTTTTATTATTGGTTTAGGTATTTTTTCAACTTTTGAAGCAAGAAAGGCAATCAAAGCAGAAAAAAATGCCGATAATAAAGCAGAATTGGCAATTGCATCAGAAGAAAAAGCTAAAAAATCAGAGCAAAAAGCAATAGCTGCGGCAAAAGTCGCTGAAAAGGAAAAAGCAGCAGCCAAAAAATCGGAGAAAAATGCGCAAGAAAGCCTGAAAAAAGCAAAAGCGGCAGAAGCAAGTAAGAATAAAGAGGAATTTGAAAACTTGATACCTCGCGCTCAATCTATCTTGGAAGTCGGTGGTTGTCCAAATGATATTTTTGATAAAATGGAAGCCATTATAGCTTTGTATCCAAATAATAAAACATATTCAAAATCATTAAAAGAACTTCAAAAACGTCAATCAAAAAATCCAAAATGCGAATGAAAATCTTTCTAACAGCAATATGTTTATTTTTTCTTACTACTACTACGGTAGTAGGGCAAAGGTCGTATGAAGAAGCGATTGAGCAAGGTGATATTGCTTTAAAAAAGCAAGAATTTAAGAAAGCAATCAATTATTATTTTGCAGCAGAAGCATTTGAGCCATCGAAGCGAGAAGTGACTAGAAATAAAGTCAACGAAGTATTTGATAGAATAGAAGCTCTAAAAAAAGAGGCAGAAGTAATGGCAAAAACAAGCCAAATTGCGGCTGCTGCTCTACAAGTAGAAGCTGATAACCCCGTTTTGGCGATGCATTTAGCGAATTATGCTTATGATTATTCTGATAAAAAAAATGAATTGGCTTATAAATTAAGGTTGAATTCATATAGCGATTTAGAGCATAAAATTACAACAAGATTTAAAACTAGAAGCTACATCAAATGTGTTGCCTTTTCACCTGATGGTCAATCAATTTTGACAGGAGATTTTGATAATAATGCGATTTTGTGGGATTTGAATGGCGAACAAAAAAGAGTTTTCAAAGGTCATTCTAGCCATATATTTTCGGTTGCCTTTTCACCTGATGGTCAATTTATTTTGACGGGAAGTGGAGACAAAACGGCTATTTTATGGAGTATAAATGGCGAGCAAAAGAAAGTGTTCAAAGGGCATTCTGGTTATGTTCGTTCTGTTGCTTTTTCACCTGATGGTCAATCTGTTCTGACAGGAAGCTGGGACGAAACGGCTATCCTTTGGGATTTGAATGGTGTGAAGAAAAGAGTCTTTAAAGAAGAAGATACCTTTATTAATGTAGTTGCTTTTGCTCCAAATGGCGCATCTGTTTTGATGGAAAGTTCTGATAATACGGTGACTTTATGGGATTTGAACAGTGATGAAAAACAAATATTTAAAGGTCATACTGATAATATTACTTCAGTTATATTTTCACCTGATGGTAACTCTATTTTGACAGGAAGTGATGACAAGAGAGCGATTTTGTGGGATTTGAATGGCGAACAAAAAAGAATTTTTAAAGGTCTTTCTGGTATAAATGCGGTTGCTTTTTCGCCTGATGGCGCATCTATTTTGACAGGAAGTGATGATAAT
>CAKZLT010000396.1 GCA_937127195.1 uncultured Saprospiraceae bacterium | reverse complement strand
TAACAAATTAAAAGCATAAAAATTATAGCGATGAATTGATTATAGCTGATTTTACTCAGCCTGTTATAGGTCATTATTTTTTATGCAGGTGAGTGCTACATTTGTAATGACAATATACGAAGTATCAATAAATATGGATTATATCTTTGAACAACTACTGCTTTTCAGCATTTCAATTATTGCGAATGGTTTAAGTGCGATGGCCGGCGGCGGTGCAGGCTTATTACAATTTCCGGCGCTGCTATTCCTAGGTTTAAGTTTCTCGGTGGCCTTAGCGACACATAAAGTGGCGAGTGTTGCCTTGGGTGTTGGGGCAACATTTAGACATCTAAAAGAAAAGCGATTAAGTTGGAAGTTTGCCGCGCACATTCTTGTTTTTGGCCTACCGGGCGTAATACTCGGAGCGATGTTGATATTGTCAGTGCCTGATGACCTGGCAAAAATGGCGTTGGGTATATTAACTATCGGTTTAGGCTTGTACTCATGGTTTCAGCCAGACCTTGGGCTTCATGCAAAGCCCAAAAGCTTTTCTACAGGGCAATGGTTTATTGGTGGCAGCATCTTATTTTTAATCGGCGTGCTAAATGGTTCGATTACTTCTGGCACAGGCTTATTCGTCACACTTTGGCTAGTTAGGTGGTATGGTCTTGATTACCAAAGAGCAGTTGCGTACACACTAATTTTAGTGGGAATGATCTGGAACGGCGTTGGTGCTTTCACTTTGGCGACCCAATCTCCTGTGAGATGGGAGTGGGTATTACCTTTAGTGCTAGGTGCATTGTTAGGCGGTTATCTGGGCGCGCACCTATCCTTGGTGAAGGGTAATAAATTAGTGAAACGATGTTTTGAAAGCGTGACTATTTTAGTTGGCTTATCGTTGTTACTGGATGGAAGTGTCTAGCTTGAAGTTCAAGCTAGACAAAGGCTAATTAAAAAGAAATTAAACGATGCCGTACTGTGAGCGATACGATGAAATTGCTTCAGCATACTGGGATAAACTTGCATCATCCTGAATGTAGTCTAATACTTGAGTTAAGTTAACGATGCTAACCACTGGAATATCGAAGTCCCGTTCGACTTCTTGAATCGCAGAAAGTTCACCTTTGCCCTTTTCTTGGCGATCTAAAGCGATAATAACCCCAGCAGGTTCTGCGCCGGCAGCCTGAATGATTTCTATCACTTCGCGTATTGCCGTACCAGCAGTAATAACATCGTCAATAATCATCACTTTACCAGATAATGGAGCACCCACTAAAGTGCCGCCTTCGCCATGAGTTTTGGCTTCTTTGCGATTAAACGCAAAAGGTACATTTTTTTGATGAAGTGATGAAAGGCTTACAGCCGTAGCGGAACCAAGTGGAATACCTTTGTAAGCAGGGCCAAATAGAACGTCGTATGGAATGGCTGAATCAGTAAGTGTTTGCGCATAAAAAGCGCCTAAATTCGCTAAGGATAGGCCATCGTCGAATAAACCCGCATTAAAAAAATAAGGGCTGACTCGGCCAGACTTAAGGGTGAATTCGCCGAACTTTAAAACGTTTTTTTGAATAGCAAAACGAATGAAATCGCGTTGATGTGACTTTAAAGTGGAATTATTGCTCATTAATTACGCCTAAATTGTCAAAATAATACAGTGTTTTTCTTTTCAAAAAGTGTGAAACAAGTATCATACCACGCTAATTAATGAAGAGGCAGTTATGCGAGTAGTATCAATTAATGTAAATGGCTTAAAACGAGCTGCTGAGCTTGGTTTTTTCGATTGGATGCGTGAGATCGATGCCGATGTGGTCTGTGTTCAAAATCTTAAAGGTAAAGTGTATGATTTTGATGATGAAATATTCCACCCAGAAGGCTATCAATCTTATTTTATTGACGCTGAAAATCCAGAAGATGGCGGCGTAGGTATTTATACCAAACATTTCCCTAAAGCCATTATGTATGGGTTTGCTTATGGGCCAGCGGATAACGAAGGCCGATTTATTCAAGCAGATTTTGAAAACGTAAGCGTTGCCTCCATGCTTGCACCGAATGCCTTAGGTCATCCTGAAAAACAAGCCGATAAAGATGCCTTTCAAGATGCATTTTTAAGTCATCTAGAAAAAACCCTGCGTAAAAGACGGCAGTTTATTTTTGCTGGCAGCTTTAATTCCGCGCACTTAGTGATGGATGCGAGCAAAAAATATCATGAGCTGGATGTCAGTGGCTTTAAAGCGCATGAACGTGAATGGTTTGATACCGTATTTGAAGATTTTGGTTATATCGATGCGTTTAGACAAATAAATGTTCAGAAAAACCAATATACCTGGTGGCCGGAGTGGGCAAAAGGTTGGCGTAAGAATTCTGGCTGGCGGACAGACTTTCAAATAACCACTCAGTTAATGAAAAACTTAATTGAAGATGGTTTTATTTCTTCTGTAACTAATGTAAGTAATAATTTTGTTTATAAGGAAAACCTTCTCATTATTGAGGATGTTATAAACACTTACTTAGTAGATTTTTTTGATTTTAAAAATCAAAACTTTAAAATGATATTACCAATTTATATAATAGAAAAAGATCAACTTATTGAATGAATATTAAACTTAGGTTTCTGCCTTGTTCGCGCCTACATGCACGATTATGATTAAAAAACAATCTGCTCGCTGACAGCTTTGCCCCCTTGCTCGTGCCTACATATCAATTATGTCTGAAAAAACAAGCTGCTCGATACTAGCTGTGCTAGTAATCGAATATAGGAGTTGGTTTGTAACCGACCGTTAATATGTTAGTTATTGTCGGTTACAAACCGACTCCCATGTCCGCATGAGAGCAAAGCTGTTAGCGAGCAGCTTTTTGTTTCAAACACAATTGCGAATATAGGCGCGAGCAGGAGTCAATTACTATCCATTAGCAGACAAACCAAACAGTCTTCCTCGAACGGAACTACACTTAAAAAAATTACGTCAAGGCATCCTCAGAAATCCCTAATCGAACCAATAACATACTACGAAGTGCTTTAAGGATTTTTACAACTTCTATAATTTCATCGTCGTCAGCAGCATAGGACTTACTCACAGCAAACTCCTTTCCTTTCAATACCATAAAGTACCAAAGTCGTCCAACAATATAACAACCATAAATGACATCATTGTTCTCATTTTGAGTTTGACCAACTAGCATAGCTGCTAGGTTTTGTCCTGCGGGGTCACCACTACTATTTACATCTTTTTTATATTCTTGAAATGCAAAAAACGGTTCTTCGGGTTCAAAATTTCCTGCGGCTAACATCCCGTCGGGTTTACCTAATAATTCATAATGACCAATTTTTGCAGAAATTGGACGTTGTGCAAAGAAGTTAAGTTGATAAGGAACTTTAAAATCAATGATATTAATCAAAGGACCAATGAAACCTAAAGATAATTCTTGTTCATTCCAGCTATCAATATTTTTGAGCAACCTATCTTTATAAAACAGTGCAATACTTTCCTCTTGATTAGTTAAGTCAGGAATATTTGATAGCCAACTTTCTAATTCTTGAATTTTATCCACTTTACGTAATCCAAAGATTTTATACAATCCTTGTTGTGTCATCTGATTAAGATATAACTTTTCAAATTCCTGTTCCATATTTATTTATTTTACCATTTTCTTTTATAAAAATACAGCTAATTACTGATTAAAACAAGAATAGATATTCCTTTAGTTCAATGTGTGGTAATACTTTTTGAGGTTTTTTTATAAAAAAATAAACTGTTAAAAGCCTTTTCATAAAAGCTAAAATCTATTATTAGTGGTCAAAAGTGTCATTAAATAAGTAGATTTGACCACTAATAATTTTTATTAATGGTCAAAAATATTATTTTTAAATGAGATTTGACCACTAATAATTGAATATGGATAATCAACTGATAGGACGAATAGAGGAAAAAGAAATTTTGGAAAACGCGTTGCGCTCGAATGAGGCAGAAATGATTGCGGTCATTGGTCGGCGGAGAGTAGGAAAAACGTTTTTGATTAAGACCGTTTATGAAGAACAAATTGCTTTTGAGGTCACAGGAATCCAAAACTCTACAAAGCAAGAACAGCTTCAAAACTTCATGATGCAGCTTTCAAAATTCTCTAAATCAGCATTGCCTCTGAAAATTCCGAAAAGCTGGTTAGAAGCCTTTTTTTTATTATCACAATATCTGGATAAATTAGATTTTACGGAGAAAAAAGTGGTATTCTTGGATGAATTGCCGTGGTTAGCTACGCATAAATCGGGTTTTTTGAACGGCTTGAGTTGGTTTTGGAATAGTTGGGCAGTGAACAAAAATGTTGTTGTCGCAATTTGTGGTTCTGCGGCTTCATGGATGATTCGGAAAGTTGTGAATAATCGAGGCGGTTTATATAATCGAATTACAAAGCGTATTTATCTATCGCCATTTACACTTCGCGAAACAGAAATCTATTTACAATCAAGAAATATTCAACTTGACCGCTATCAAATTACTCAATTATATATGTCTCTAGGGGGAATTCCTCATCATCTGAAAGAAGTTAAAAATGGTAAAACGGGAATTCAAAATATTAATCAAATCTGCTTTTCGCCAAATGGCTTACTGAGAGACGAATTTTTAAGGTTATATCCTGCGTTGTTTGCTCATGCTGATAATCATATCAAGATAATTCGAACGCTGGGCAATAAACCGCAAGGTCTTACTCGTAATGAAATTATCGAATTGTCGAACGTTTCAGCAGGAGGAAGTATGACTCGGACATTGGAAGAGTTGGAACATTCTGGATTTATTACTGCCTACCGTCCTTATCGTAAGAAGAAAAAAACGAAATTATACCGTTTGACAGATGAATATTCACTGTTTTATTTGAAGTTTATTGAAGGAAATCAGTATGAAGGCAACGATACTTGGCATCATTTGAGTCAAACTCAAATATATAAAACTTGGAGCGGTTATGCTTTTGAAAGTATCTGTTTGAAGCACATTCCGCAAATTAAAAAAGCCTTGGGGATTAGTGGTATTTATTCTGTTTCGTCGGCTTTTTATCATAAAGGAACAAAGGAAATCAAAGGAACTCAAATTGATTTATTGATAGATAGGAAGGATAGAGCGATTAATTTAGTAGAAATTAAATTTTATAATGAACCAATTACGATTAGTAAATCTTATGCTGAAAACCTAAGAACGAAACAAAGTGTATTTCGAGCAGTGACCAAAACCCCAAAGCAATTATTCACAACCTTTATTTCGACTTTTGGTATAAATGATAATCAACATAGCTTAGGTTTGATTGCTCAATCTTTGACTTTAGATGACTTATTTTTAGAGATATGAATGAGGCAATTCCTCTTATTAATGCCTACATTCGCAATTGTGCTTGAAAAAACAAGCTGCTCGATACTAGCAAAGCTGTCAGCGAGCAGCTTGTTTTTTCAAGCATAATCGTAGATATAGGCACGAGCAGGAGAAAAAGCATTTTGGTGCTGGTTATTGATTTCTCATCACTAAGAACCTGCTGTTTTCAAGTTTTTAAGCATTTCGAGGAATTGTGTTTTATCAATTTTTCCGACAGCGTAATCAATTACTTCACCTTGATGATTCGTAAATATTGTTATTGGTGTAAGACCAGCATTATATCGCTTTACTATATCTGCTGAATTGGGATCATCGACATCAATTATTACTGGTATGACTTGCGAATTGATGGCTTTCATAACTTCCTTATCTGCAAAAACTTCACGCTTCATAATTCGGCATGGTGAACACCATTTACCAGTAAAAAATAGCATCATTTCTTTATCGGAATCGTTGGCAATTTCCTGAGCAGCAGCCATATTTTCAGCCCAAGCTACATCATTGGAAGGTGCATAGAATGAATACCATGCGTAAGTAAGAGAAGCGACAAGGAAGAAAAGCCAGAAGAATTTCCAAAATGGATGCGACTGCTTTTTTACAACTTCTGAAGAATCGGTAGAGGAATTTTCGGATGAACTATCTGATGTTTTCATAGCGTTTATTAATTCAATTTATTAGTAAAAATTGTATCATAATACTTATATACAACAATGTGATTATTATTCCGCTTACTCTAATAGAAATTTAGACGAAAGATTTAAAATATCATATTAGAATACTTCCTCCTGCTCGCGCCTACATTTTTATTGCTACTCGTGTTGAGATTCGCCATTTTTAATAAAAAAAGCATTCCTAATCACTAGAAATGCTTTCATTAAAGTTACTCTTTTTTTAAGAACTCAATACAACCTCATAAGAAACCGCAACCCTAAAACGGCTTTTTCAATTGCCCATAAATAATCTTCGCGCCTGAGCCTTCCACATTAGAAACCACGAACATACTAAAGTCTTTCGCATAAGTATAAATCACTTCGCAACCAGTTTGTCGATTGATATTCGTTCTCCAACCGCCCTTTTCGATTTTACCCATAAAGCTTTCGCCTTCTAGATTTTCTTTTACAAACAAATTCGTATGCGTTTCATCTAGCAAAATATTGGTGCGAATAGCTTTGTCCCATTGCTGTAAATCTGCCAAAGTCGAGACGATATTCGATGAACCAAAGATTAAATTTTTAGGAGATAAAAGCGTTGATTTAACTCCATTGGCTGTTTCTTGATAATTTCGTGCGCGATTTTTATCTAAGTTGGTTAAGTCCAAAAACTGCGTTTGAATCATATTTACTTTGTCGAAAACCTCTTTTTTTAGGATACTTTCAAAGTCTTCTTGATAGATTTTTTCGATAATAATTGCCATCAAATAATAGTTCAAGCCGCTATGCGTGTAAGCTGTTCCAGGTTTGTTTATTAGTTTTTTATTAGCAAAAGTCTTGATATAACCATCATGGTCAAGTGTTACTCCATCCATTTCTAAAGCTGTTTTTAGCTTCAATTCGTTAACAATTCCCGAAGTGTGAGAAAGTAAATGCCCGATAGTGATTTGCTTGCGCGTTTCCACATTTGGGTAGTTCGGAAGAAATCGACCAATAGGATCGGTTAGCGCGATTTTCTTTTGTTGCACCAATTTTAAAGCAATAACTGCCGTGAATTGCTCCGCCAAAGAACCAATATAAAAGCGTGTTGTAGCTTGATTGGCAATATCACTACAAACTACATAGTCAGCAATTGTATTTTGATCGGGTACTGGATTTACAGTAAGTGTAATATGTTCTCCAAAACCTAAACATGCATTGATGTCATCACTATCTACACGAACGACAATAGTTTGCATATTTGGAGAAGCATCATTTCTGTG
>CAKZLT010000395.1 GCA_937127195.1 uncultured Saprospiraceae bacterium | reverse complement strand
AAAAGATTTGGATGGAATGCAAGAACGTTTACTTTCTCGTTTTAAATGGGGATTAACTGCTGATTTGCAAGTGCCTGCTTTAGAGACTCGTATTGCAATTGTTCAGAGTAAAATGTTCAAGGAAGGCGTAGATATACCGAATGAAGTAGCCGAATTCATTTCTTTTAATGTAAAAAGTAATGTTCGTGAGCTTGAAGGTGCATTAGTTTCCTTGATTGCTCAATCTTCTTTGAATAACCGTTCTATTGATATTTCTTTAGCAAAAGAAGTAATCAAGCATTTTGTCAGTGAAATTTCTAAAGAAATAACGGTTGAATTAATACAAAAATTAGTAGCACATCATTACGAAATTGATGTCAATAAACTACAAGGAAAGACAAGAAAACGCTCTGTTGTTATTGCTCGACAACTCTCTATGTATCTAGCCAAGCACTTGACCAACAAGTCATTGAAAGTCATTGGTGAGAACTTTGGAGGTCGTGACCATAGTACAGTTATCTATTCTTGTAGAGCCGTTCAGGATATGATGGATACAGATAGTACTTTCAAATCAACGGTTTCTAATTTAGAGAAAAAGATAAAAATGAGCTTACACGGGTAAGTATTTTTAAGAAAAGAGATTAAGAGACCGCCCTTCGGACTTAGAGAAAAGAGATGTTATAGCGTTTTAAGTTTCACGCTTTTAGTCTCTGTTCCCTAAGTCCGAAAGGCGGTCTTTTAGTCTCTTTTCTATATAAACTTTATCGCTGCGCCTTTCTCAGCAGCAGAAGCATAATTCCGAAGAATATAATATTCGGCAACCAAACTCCCAGCATCGGATGAAAACTTGCATTTGTTGACAAAGTCGTCGAAACTTGATTAAACATAATATAAACTGCCCCCAAAAGCGCACCTATTGCCAAATGTAATCCAGTTCCACCACGAACCTTTTTAGCTGAAATTATCATCCCGATCAGAGTCAAGACCAAAATCGTAAAAGCCGTTGCCGTTCGATTATATAACTCTATTTCGAATAAAATGGCCTTTCCTGTACCTCGTTTGCGTTCACTAATCAAGAACCGAGACAATTCGGGCGAAGTCATTGTTGTTTTTAGGTTATCTCTACGTTCCAAATCTCCAGGAGTCAAATTAATCAAAGTATCGATATTCGCTCCCGTGGTATAATATTCCTTCATTCCATCAAAAGACCGAATGGTATAATTCGTTAACTTCCAGCGTCCTGTTTCTTTTTTCCAATCTGCTCTTTTTGCTGTCAATTTAGAAACCAATTCACCATCTCTAATCTCTTCAATCATTACATCACGCGCTACACTATCCCTCAAACTATAATGCCGAATGCTTATTTTGGAAGTTGGATCTAAGTAAATATGAATGTCTTTTGTTTTACTTTCTTTATCATATTTAAAAATATACTTATTCTGAAAAGGCATCAAAACCTTATTTCCCATCGGTATCATAAAATGCCCCAAAGCCATATATATACTTCCCAATATCAATCCAGCTACAATATAAGGTCGCATAATTCGACGAAAACTAATTCCACTCGCCAGCATTGCAATTACTTCTGAGTTATAAGCCATTCGAGAAGTAAAAAAGATAACCGAAATCAAAGCATAGACAGGAAAGAGTAAACCATGAATAAACATGATAAACGTAATATAATAATCAGTTATAATAAGACGCAACGGGACTTCTTCTTCCATGAAGTTATCGATCTTTTCACTAATGTCAATTACTACTGTCAAAAGCGTAAAAATCAACACCGTAAAAAAGAAAGTCGCCAAATATTTCTTAATAATATACCAATCTAACTTCTGTAACATTCTTTTAATTCTTAATTTATTTCTCGCAGAGTTTTTGTTTCACGCAGAGTTCGGGGAGAAGCAGAGTGCGCAGAGTGTTTTTTACTTTTGTTATTTGTTGTTTCTCGCAGAGTGCGGGGAGGTGCAGAGTACGCAGAGTGTGTGTGTTCTTTTTTATAAAAATAATTGCATTCATGCTAAAAAACGCCACAACAAAAGCTCTAAAAACTCTCCTTCTCCCCGAACTCTCCGAACTCTCCAAGAAATCAAAAAACAAAAGAAAAAAAACTCTCCAAACTCTCCTTCTCCCCGAACTCTCCAAGAAACAACAAATAACAAAAGCAAAAAAACTCTGTGTCTCTAAACCTCCGCGTGAGAGAAACGAGAAACTTGAATTATAATCTAATCTGCACTTGCTTCACCATTTTATCCTTCCAAGCTCTAAACGTTCCAGCTTGAATCTGCTCACGCGCTTGTCCAACCAACCAAAGATAAAAAGTCAAATTATGTAAAGTAGCAATTTGTAATCCCAGTAATTCCTTCGTTACAAACAAATGTCTCAAATACGCTTTACTATAATTATTACTTGTCAAACAAGGAAAACTATCATCAATTGCACTAAAGTCATCCTTCCATTTAGCATTTTTGATATTAATAATCCCATTTTGAGTAAACAACATACCATGACGCGCATTACGAGTTGGCATCACACAATCAAACATATCAATACCCAAACCGATACACTCCAAAACATTGGCAGGTGTTCCTACTCCCATCAAATAACGAGGCTTTCCAATCGGTAGAATATCAGTAACAACATCTGTCATTCCATACATTTCTTCCGCAGGCTCACCAACTGACAAACCGCCAATTGCATTACCTTCTCTATCAAAATCACGAATAACTTTAGCAGAATCAGCTCTCAAATCTTTATAAGTACTTCCCTGTACAATCGGAAAAAAGGCCTGAGTATAATCGTATAAAGGCGGTTGTTTGTCAAAATGATCACAACATCTTTTCAGCCAACGATGTGTCAAAGCCAAAGACTTTTTAGCATAATTATAATCACAAGGATAAGGTGTACATTCATCAAAAGCCATGATAATATCACCTCCAATTTGGCGCTGAATATCAATTGCAGATTCTGGCGTAAACAAATGCTTAGAACCGTCAATATGTGATTGAAATGTAACTCCTTGCTCATTCAACTTACGCATTTGACTCAAAGAATATACTTGAAACCCACCACTATCTGTCAAAATTGGCTTATCCCAACCAATGAATTTATGTAATCCACCGACTTTTTCTAAGATGTCCGTCTTTGGACGTAAGTACAAATGATATGTATTTCCTAATATAATTTGAGCCTTTACCTGTTCCTTCAATTCATGCTGATGCACTCCTTTCACTGAACCGATCGTACCAACAGGCATAAAAATCGGAGTTTGAATACTTCCGTGATCTGTTTCTATTACACCTGCACGCGCTTTTGATAAGCTATCTGTTGTCTCTAAAGTAAAATTCATTATTTTCGTCATTATTTTAGTTGAACACACTCAACTAAAAACATTTATTCTACAATTCTTAAACGCATTGCCAATTCTTAATTGTCAATTCTCAATTAATGAAATTTGATTATAAATATCATTTATTACAGTTTCCTCATTTCAAGTATTATACAAATACTTTATTGGAGCGTTCTATTCGGGCGATTAGCATTTTTTAAAATAAAAAAACCACTACCCAATACCGAACAAGTTCCTGTATCTGTTATTATCTGTGCTAAAAATGAAGCCACAAATTTACAAAAATACTTACCAAGTATTCTAAAACAAAATTATTCGGTATTTGAAGTCATCGTTGTCAATGATAATTCTAGCGACGACACCCAAAAAGTACTCAATAATTTTAAGCAACAATATCAACATCTTAAAATTCTCCATCTTGCTGAAGGAGATAGGACTATCAAAGGTAAAAAATACGCGCTTTCTAAAGGTATCAATTCTGCAAAATATCCAAATTTACTACTCACAGATGCAGATTGCAAAGCCAGTAGTCCAGAATGGATTACCTTCATGCAATCCTATCAGAGTAACGAACGAAACATAAGTTTGGGATACGGCCCAATGTTTCGACATTCTGGTTGGTTAAATATTTTAACAAGAATAGAAACTACTTATACCGCAATCCAATATCTTTCTTTTGCTCTTTGGAATATGCCTTATATGGGCGTAGGACGCAATTTGATGTATAAAAAAAGCATATTTGATAGTGTAAATGGTTTTGAAAGTCACGGGCATATTGCATCTGGAGATGATGATTTATTCATTAGTGAAGCCGCAAAAGGGAAAAAGATTAACGTTATTTTAAATGAAGAAACCTTTATGTATTCCGAACCCAAAGCGGATTTGGATAGTTTTTTAACACAAAAAGGACGACACATATCAACTTCTACACACTATCGACTCATTCATAAAATCTTGCTAGGAAGTTATTCTGTCACATTGTTTTGGCTACACGTCGGTTTTTTTGTGCTAATTGGCTTACAAATTAGCGTAAACCTTGTACTTTTCTTATATTTAGCAAGGTTGATTGTATTTTGGGTGGTCAATTATTCTATTTTTAAAAAATTAAAAGTATTTGACCTATGGTTGGCATTACCATTGCTCGATATATTATATTTAATTTATTTATTGGGAATTTTCCCCACTTTGATTTTTAGGAACACAAACAAATGGGCGTAGAAATTAATAAAAATTTATCTCAAAGGGCATTAGAAGATTATGATTTCGTTTTGAAAGCTATAAAAGGCGACCAAAAGGCTTATACAGTCCTAATGGAACGCTATCGCTCTTCTATTTATCACATGATGCTCAAAATGGTCAATAATCGCGAAGATGCGGACGATTTGACATTGGAAGCTTTCGGAAAAGCCTTTAATAAGTTGGCAAGTTACGCGCCTAAATATGCCTTTAGTACTTGGTTATTCAAAATTGCTACCAATAACTGTATTGACCATATTCGTAAAAAACGACTGCACCTGCTTTCCATAGATGAACCTGTCGAAAACGAGGGGAGCCAACGTTTTTCTAATAATCTAAAAGCAAGTACGCTTGACCCAGAAGAACGATTTATAAAGCAACAGCGCGTCAAATTGATGCGTCGTGTAATGAGTCAATTAACGGTCAAATATCGCTTAATGATTGAGTTGCGTTACTTCGAAGAATTGACCTATGACGAAATCGCCAAAGAATTAGATATTCCGCTAGGAACAGTGAAAGCACAATTATTTAGAGCCAAAGAAATTTTATACAATTTACTTCAAAGTCCTGATGCTCAAGCCCATATTGATATGTATCGCAAGGATAAGAAGAAGAAAAAGAAGAAATAATTTTTTAGGTATGAAAATAGGAGCTTTTTTATTTAAACTGATAATTTCTAGTATCGTTGCTTATTTTTTATTCCTAGTTTACATAACAATAAACTTCAATTATTCATTCAAACAAATGGAGAATGAATGGCACAAATGGTTTGTAAAAAAAGAATTTATTGGTCATATTGATAATATAAGTAACTATGAAAGTTGTTATGGGGGAATCAGTTTAAAAACAACAGATACTCTGATTACAGTAGGTGTTAATTTTTGTAACGATAATAAAACTCTTTTAAATTTTATAGAAGAAGGAGATTCAATGATGAAACTTCAATATTCTGATAGTATCAGAATATTGAAGAATAATATAGAAAGAACTTTTAAAATTCCTTTTTAATCAAAAAGACATCTTCTAAAACCCTAAAATATTTATTTCAAACCACTTCAACATTAAAACCATGCAATTCCTCGACACACCAACACCTTTAATACAAGTGATTAATCAAGTTTTCGATATGGAAAAGAAGTTAGAAATCATGCCAAATTCTACTTCTTTGCTTCGCAATATTCGACGAATAAAAACCAACTTGGAAGAAATGAATTTACATTATCATAATCCTTTTGGTGAAAAATGGGACGAGACCAGAACCGATTGTGAAGCAACTATTTCAGGTAATTCCATCAAAAAATTACGCATCACAGAAGTCATTAAACCAATTATTACAAGAAAAGAAGGTGATTTTCATCAAATCATACAAAAAGGTATTGTGATTGTAGAAGGGCGTTAGTTTTTTGGTAATTTTTCTTCACTTAAAGTATTTTTATAAAAAAAGTTATACTCAGTAAAAAAGAATAAAATTGACGATATAAAAAGCGATTATCAAAAGGTCTCTTTTCTCTAAGCGTGTAACGCGGTCTTTTAATCTCTTTTCTCAAAAATAATAATCAATGATTAACTTCGGAATAGATTTAGGAACAACCAATTCAGCCATTGCAAAATTCAGCAATGGTAATGTTGAGATATTTCGTAATCCTGTAACACTCAAACAAACGCTACCTTCTGTGGTGGCTTTCAGAAAAAACAGAATTCAAGTCGGTGATAAAGCCCGAGAGTATTTGCAACGTGACCCGAAAAACGTTGTTGCTGCTTTCAAAAGAAAAATGGGAACAACAGAAAAATACGAAATTGCTTCTCTAGGCGAGTCAAAAAGCCCGATTGACCTTTCGGCAGAAGTACTCAAAGAACTCAAAAACTTCATTCATACAGGAGAAAAAATAGAAGCCGCAGTAGTAACGATTCCTGCTTCCTTTGATACCATTCAATCCAACGCAACCAAAAAGGCAGGTGAAGCGGCTGGTTTTGAGCAAGTTGTATTATTACAAGAACCGATTGCAGCTAGTTTGGCGTATGCCAATAAGGACGAAGACGCTTTCGAAGAAGGTCAATGGTTGGTTTATGATTTGGGTGGAGGAACGTTTGATGTTGCTTTGGTTGAAATCAATGATGGCGAAATGAAAATCATTGACCATGAAGGGGATAATTTCCTTGGAGGAACGGATTTTGATAATAAAATTGTCGAAAAAATCATCTTACCTTTCATAGAACATGAAGGTCAATTTACTAATTTAGAGCAAGAACTCAAATCCGCTTCGGGTAAATACAATAAGTTATATCAAGTGCTTTTGCACAAAGCAGAAGAAGCCAAAATCATGCTTTCTAATCATAATTCTACCGAAATTGAATTTGAAATCGAAACCACTCAGCCTTTACAAAAAGGAGATAGAGTAGAAATAACAGAAGGAAGTCTATCTGGTACGAAAGGGCGATTGATCGAAACCACTGGAAAAAATAGGGTATTAATTACCCTTGAACACATACAGCATACTTTTAGTTTAAGTGTAGAAACACATTTAATTAAAAAGGTATAAATCTTAGTTCAATCATTTTTGAACAATGAATGATGCTTAACATCAAAACTAAGGAGCAAAATCAATGTTCCACATTTTATTCATTATTTTTTAAGGATAGTCTTTTGCGACATATCGTCGGCGAAGTCATATCAACTAGCGAATTCAATTGAAAAAT
>CAKZLT010000394.1 GCA_937127195.1 uncultured Saprospiraceae bacterium | reverse complement strand
TATTAGACTAAAAATGAAATTAAAAATCAGCAGGTGTAATTCCGTTTTTCACAAAAAAAGAACATTTGCGAAATCTTTAAGATTTGGCAAATGGGCTGCGTGAAATAATTACCAAATCTTTAAGATTTCGCAAATCTAACTAATCTACGAAAAACTGAATTACACCCGATTATTTTATAAAAAAGTATTTCTTCTAATAAATTCAACGATACTAATTTAAGATTATCAAAGAACATATTATCTTTGCACCCGAAAATGCTTTTTCGATAAGAAAAATATCTATCAATTATATATAATATATAGCAACATGGCTTTGAAGTGTGGCATAGTAGGATTACCAAATGTAGGGAAATCAACTTTATTTAATGCGTTATCTTCGGCTAAGGCACAATCTGCGAATTATCCTTTTTGTACCATAGAACCGAACGTCGGAACAATTACTGTTCCAGACCCGAGATTAAATAAATTGACTGAACTCGTTGAACCACAAAAGACAATCCCAACAACAATTGAGATTGTGGATATTGCTGGTTTGGTAAAAGGGGCAAGTAAAGGAGAAGGATTGGGTAATCAATTCTTAGCTAATATTCGTGAGGTAGATGCAATTATTCATGTAGTAAGAGCATTTGATGATGGAAATATCGTTCACGTTGACGGAGATGTTAATCCTGTCAGAGATAGAGAAGTGATTGAAACGGAGCTTCAATTGAAGGATATGGATATGCTTGAAAAGCGTGTCGATAAACTAAAAAAACAAATCAAATCAAACGATAAGGATATTGTTAAGCAATATGAGATTGTTCAGAATTTGCTAAAACATATCGAAGAAGGTAATTCGGCGCGTACTTTTGAGTATGCTGACGAAGATATGCCGTTCATCAAGTCGTTGTACCTTTTGACTGAAAAACCAATTTTATATGTTTGTAACGTTGACGAAGAATCGGTAGTTGACGGGAATGATTATACCAAAGCGTTCAAAGCATCTGTAGCTGACGAAGATGCAGAAGTACTTTTGGTTTCGGCTCAAATTGAAGCTGATATTGCTGTTTTGGATACTTACGAAGAACGTATGGAGTTCTTAGAAGATATGGGATTGAGCGAACCAGGCGTTAATCGATTGATTATTTCGTGTTATTCTTTATTGAGTTTGATTACTTATTTCACGGCTGGTGTTAAAGAAGTTCGTGCTTGGACTATTAAACTTGGAACAAAAGCACCTCAAGCGGCTGGCGTTATTCATACCGATATAGAAAGAGGATTTATTCGCGCAGAAGTTATTAAATATAATGATTATGTGACTTTGGGCTCTGAAAGTGCAGTTAAAGAAGCGGGTAAGTTGGGTGTTGAAGGTAAAGAATATGTTGTCAACGATGGTGATATTATGCACTTTAGACATAATTCGTAGTTTCTTATGAAAAAATGCTTTTAATAGCCACTTTTCAAAAGTTTAATAGTACCTTAAAAAAAATAAAAACACCAGATTGCGAACGCGTTGTCTGGTGTTTTTTTTATAAAAAGAAAAATGAAAAAAATAATTGTTGCTTCTAAAAACCCTGTAAAGATACAGGCAGCTTTGAATGGTTTTCAAGAAATGTTTCCGAATGAGACATTTGAAGTCGAAGGAATCAATATTCCTTCTGGTGTGAATGACCAGCCGATTGGTAATGAAGAGACTTTTACGGGTGCGCACAATCGAGTCAAAGGTGCTAAATTGGCTCAACCGAATGCCGATTACTGGGTCGGTATCGAAGGCGGAAATATTTCCGAAAATGGCGAAATGGAAGTTATGGCGTGGATTATTGTGCTTTCTGATACGCAAATGGGAAAAGGTAGAACGGCTGGTTTTTTCTTGCCACCTCAAATTGTTAACTTAGTCAATGAAGGTCATGAGTTGGGGCACGCGAATGATATGGTATTTGGTGTTGATAACTCTAAACAATCTGGTGGCGCATCAGGCTTATTAACTGACAAAATAGTAACTAGACTAAGGTTTTATACACCTGCTGTGATTTTGGCGTTGATTCCTTTTAAGAAGCCAGAGTTGTTTTGAATGTATAATGTTGAATGATGAATGTTGAATGCTCCGCTGTTACGATTAAACTAACAGAGGAGCATTCAAAAAAAACATTATTCAAAGTCTTGATAGAGTAAGTATTTTTTACGAATGTTTTTGAATTCTATTAAGCCTTCCTGCCAACTTTCTCTAATTTCTGTGGCAGATTTTCCTGCTTTTATATCTTTTTCTAATTGTGTTGTACCAGCTAATTTTTTAAAAAAGCTATTAAAGAACTTTGCTTTTACAGGCATTTTTTTATAAAAATCAATTAGGTAATCTAAGTTTAATTGGCGTTCGTTTCTAAGTGTTTCCAAATCAATATTTAGCATAGAATAGCCATTACAATTCTTGTTATTGTGTTTTGGATTAGTTGCACCTTCAGTTGGTTTTGGCGTGAAATTAAAATCTCCTTCCTGATAACTAGGATTTCCATATATCTGAAAAGGCGTTGAAGTGCCGCGCCCGATGCTAACAACTGTTCCTTCAAATAAACATAAAGAAGGATATAAATAAATAGAACGAATGTTTGGTAAGTTCGGAGAAGGTTTTATGGGTAATTCATAAAATGTATTGTGATTGTAATTCTGGCAAGCGATTACGGTCAAATCACATTTTAAGCCATTTTTAAGCCATTTTTCGCCATTAATCATTTGAGCGTATTCTCCTACGGTCATTCCATGAACGATAGGAATAGCGTGCATTCCAACGAATGATTTTTGATTGGCAGCTCGAATTGGCCCATCAACATAATGCCCATTTGGGTTTGGTCTATCTAGTACAATCACTGATTTTTTATTTTCGGCGCAAGCCTCCATGATATAGTGCATCGTGGAAATATAGGTGTAAAAACGCGCTCCAACATCTTGAATATCAAAAATAACATAGTCGATTCCTTTCAAATCGGCTGCGGTTGGTTTTTTATTTTTACCATATAAAGACTTGATAGGTAAGCCTGTTTTGATGTCTTTTCCGTCTTTTATGATTGCGCCAGCATCTGCTTTTCCCCTAAAACCATGTTCTGGTGCGAATATTTTTTTGATAGAAATGCCTTTTTTTAATAAAATATCTACCAAATGCTCGCCATTGATTTCTGAAGTAGGGTTAACTACCATTGCAATGGTTTTGCCTTCTAATAGAGGTAAATATTCTTCAAATCGGGCTGAACCAGCAGTAACTTCCTTTTGAACTTCGGGAACTGAATTATCAGAAATACTATCTTGAATAGGTGTTACATCATTTGTCGAATGACTTTCTCCTGATTGACATTGTATAAAAGTAAAGGCAAAAAATAAGGTTAAAAATGTATTTTTTAGCATAATGGTAGTTTGCTTTTAATGAGTGAATGAAAGGAGGAATGAATGAGAAAATAACCTTTTAATTGTTCAAATTATTGTATTTTTTATAAAAATGCGTCGGGTATTTATATACCCGACGCTAATTATTTTAAATAGCTTGACATTTTTCTTTGAGCCATAGGGTTTCTGCCTCATCCAGTCGTGGAGATAATTTTTCAAAAACCTCTTGTTGGTAATCATTATACCATTTTCTTTCTTCGCTGGTTAGCATTTCTACATTGATCAGTTGATTATCCATTGGGCAAAGCGTTATTGTTTCAAAGTTGAAAAATTGACCATAATCAGTCAATTGGTCTTTTTGAGTGATAACTAAGTTTTCGATTCTGATACCAAAGCCTTCTTCGCCTTCTTCGTAATATCCAGGCTCATTAGAAGAATACATCCCTTCTTGAAGTGCAACATCAAAACTACCACCCGCGCCAGGCCCGATTCGCTGCGGCCCTTCATGCACATTCATAAAAAAGCCAACGCCATGACCTGTTCCATGTCGATAATTTAGGGCATTTTTCCAAAGTGCTTGACGCGCCAAAATGTCTAATTGATTACCACGAGTACCTTCTGGAAATACGATTGTTGCCAAGCCTATATGACCTTTTAATACTAAAGTATATTTGTTCTTTTGGTCTTCTGTAACATTGCCAAGAGCCAAAGTTCGAGTAATATCGGTTGTTCCATCCAAATATTGACCACCAGAATCAATTAAATAAATGCCATCTGCGTGCAATTCGGTATCAGATTCTGGTGAAACTTTATAATGAATAATCGCGCCATTACCTTTATAACCCGAAATAGCAGGAAAACTATCGCCAACAAATAAATCTTGAGCTGCTCGACATTCGTGTAATTTGGTTGCGGCTGAAAGTTCCGATATTTTGGTTTTTCCAATATTATCCTCCAGCCATTTCAAGAAATGAACCATCGCAACGCCATCTTTGACCATTACTTTTCGTAGCCATTCTTGTTCGGTTGGGTTTTTAATACCCTTCAAAATCTGAACAATAGAGCGACTTTGTGCTATATGACAACTTTTTGGAAGTGCTTGATAGAGTGCAATATTCGTCTGACCAGCAGGTAGTAAAATGGAACTGTTTTCTAATTTTTCTAAAAAAGAATTAATAGAATCGTATTCGTGTAAGGTAACGCCATCTTTTTGAAGAGTTGTATTTAAGCTAGTAGGTACTTTTGAAGATTGAATAAATAAGTGCGCTTCATCAGTCGAAATAACCGCAAAAGCATAGGTGACAGGATTAAAATCGACATCACTTCCTCGAATATTGAATAACCAACCTATATCATCGGTAGCTGTAATTAAATAGTTTTCAACAGAATGTTCTGCCATCTTTGAACGAACATTAGTGATTTTTTCAACACGGCTTTGACCAGCATATTTGATGTCGTGTTCATAAATCTCATTGGCGACGATAGCAGGTCTATCCTCCCATATACCTTCTATTAGGTCGCAATTTTCAGCTATTTGAAGGTTTTTATTTTTAAAAAGTAATTCCATTGTTTGGAGTTGACTAGTAGAAAAAA
>CAKZLT010000393.1 GCA_937127195.1 uncultured Saprospiraceae bacterium | reverse complement strand
CATCGAATCAATTGTTTGTCAATTATACCATCACGACAAGTACAGGACAAGTGATTTGCACAGGCTGCTCAGAAGCAGTTGTTCAACCCAAAAATTCAACGACTTATGTAGTTACAGCTATTAATGACAATGGCTGTGAAACAGAAGACCGTATTACGATTGATGTGACGGATGTGTGTGTGGATGCAGAAGTTCAAATACCAAACCTGTTTTCACCGAATGGGGATGGCGTGAATGACCTTTTTGAAATTAGATACACAGGACTTCAAAACGCTTATTCTTTAAATCTCTATAATCGTTGGGGGCAATTAGTCTTCACTACAAATGATTTAAGCCAAAAATGGGACGGAACGTTCCGTGGTGAGAATGTAACGCCTGGGGTATATGTTTATTATTTTAAAGCAATTTGTCCAAATGGGAAATCTGTTTTATATAAAGGTAATATAACTCTTGTTCGATAGTTTTTGATTATCAGTTGTTTATTTATGTGAAAATAGAATATATGGAGCAGCTAGCATTTTGTTAGCTGCTTCTTGTTTTTTTGGCATCGTTTTGGAAATGTGTATAGTAAACTACAACGTATTTTAAATAATTGTATTGTAAAAAGTAATCAATAAGAAATTAGTTACTGTAATTTACCTCTTTTTAAAAATTAAAAGTCAAAGGTTTAAAAAAAAATGCTCAGAAGGATTCATCCTATCTGAAAGTCATTCTATTGCTTTTTACGAAATATTCTACTACTGCTAAATTGAAGAAACGCTATGAAACGTAATTATTTACTAACAAAAAATTTATGGATTGGTGTATTTTTACTCTTAAATAACATTGTTTTCGCTCAAGATATACACTTTTCTCATTTACATTCTACGCCGACACTACTCAACCCTGGAATGACAGGATTATTCAACGGAAACCTTCGTTTTGTTGGGAATTATAAAGGACAATGGAATGGTTTTACCAATGGTTATAGTACAATGGCAGCAGCAGCAGACATGAAATTATTAGAAACTCGTGGAGGTTCTATTCTTGGTGGTGGAATGAGTTTATATTCAGATAAGGCGGGAGATTTAGATTTTTCTACAAGTTCGGCTTCTATTAATATTTCATTTTTACAAATGCTAGGAAGAAATGGCAGAAGCTGGATTGGAGTTGGTTTTCAGAACTCAATAACACAAAGTCGCCTTGATTTTAATAAAATAGAAACCTTTGAAGAAGAACCTTTAGTCTTTACAGGAACTAAACCTTATTGGCATTTAGGTGTAGGATTGGCTTGGACTTACGAATTTGGCAAAAAAAATAGTTTTCATTTGGGAGCATCTTTATTTCATATCAACGCTCCTAATATATCATTTACCACTAACCGACAATACAATGAAGTGCCTTTAGAAAAAAAGGTTGTATTACATGGAGGCGCGGATATTACCTTGTCTAAGTATTTTGGAATTCGACCTAATTTTGTGATTATGGATCAAGGTCCACATAAAGAAATAACATTGGGCGCTATGGTTAAATATGGTAGAAATTCAGGACTTTCAAGAAACGATAGAAATGTAGCAGTATATCTCGGAGGTTGGATGAGATGGTACGCAGAATTAGATTTGGCAGGAACAGATGCTTTTATTGCCGCTATGAGAATTGATTGGAAAAACAACTCATTTACCCTATCTTATGATTTGAATTTATCTACACTAACTGTCTCGAGTTATGCTAACGGAGGAGTTGAACTGTCTGTTATGAAGTTGCTAAGCTGGCAGAAAAAAGCAAAAAATTACCGATTAAAATGTCCACAAGATTATTTTTAATAGAATTATAGAAATGAGAAATGAGACCGCCTTTTGGGCAGTCCCGTTTCTCACGTCTTAATCATCCTTTGATTTTCGATGATAAGGGCGAATAATCAAACGCATCGCTCTATCATAAGTAAAGTAATTATAAATCCAATCCATAATCACCGCGATTTTATTTCTAAAACCAACCAAAGAAATCAAATGAACTGCCAACCAAACGAACCAAGCAAATACGCCTTGAAACTTGAAATTAGGTAAATCAACCACCGCTCGATTACGTCCAACCGTCGCCATAGAACCCTTATCAGTGTATTTGAAAGCCTTTAAAGGTTGTTTTTTACCTTTTGCCATTAAGTTTTTAGCCAATAATTCAGCTTGCTGAATCGCAACAGGAGCAACCTGCGGATGACCTCTCGGCGTATCTTTTTCAATCATCGCAGCTATATCGCCAATCGCATAAATATTATCATAACCCAATATTTGATTATGCGAATCAGTTTGAATGCGATTACCTCTCAAAATGACTTTTTCATCCAAACCTCCAACTAAATTCCCTTTTACGCCAGCCGTCCAAACGAAAGTATCCGCTTTAATTACCTCATTATTATCACCATAAACGACTTTGTTTTTACCATCAAAATCATTAACAGAAGTAGAAGTAAAGATTTGGACACCCAATTCTTTCAAATATTTTTCCGTCTTTTTGGAAGCCACTTCTGACATATTTGATAATACTCTTGGCTGCCTTTCAAAAAGATAAATCTGCATTTGTTCCAAATCCAACTCAGGATAATCATTCGGCAAAACGTATTTTTTCATTTCGCCCAATGCGCCCGCCAATTCTACGCCCGTTGGGCCACCTCCAACAATGACGATATTCATCAAAGCTGATTTTTTATCATTATTGTCGGTCAATAAGGCATTTTCAAAATTTTGTAAAATAAAACTCCGCATATTCAATGCCTCTGGAACGGTCTTCAAACTCATCATCTGCGAACTAATTCCATCAAAACCAAAGAAATTCGTCTGCGTTCCAGTTGCAACAACCAAGTGTTCATAAGTAATTTCTCCGATATTGGTAATGACTTCATTTTCGTTGGTATCAATGCGTTCAACGTCCGCCATTCTAAAAATGAAGTTCTTTTTTTTATGAAAAATCTGACGAATAGAATACGCAATCGAGTCAGGTTCAAGACCACCCGTAGCTACCTGGTACAATAAAGGTTGAAAAGTATGGTAATTATGTTTGTCTAACAAAACGACTTGAAATTGCTTCGTTTTAATCAAAGATTTAGCTAATTGAATACCGCCAAATCCTGCTCCAATAATGACAACTCTAGGCAATTTAGACTCTGGAATATAGGGCTTCATATATTGTATTTTATGTGTTTTTTTAGAAAAAAATAAATCCATTTTCATCAGCTTGTATTGCTGTGTCGAATAGATACCTTTTAAACAAAAAAATATAATAAAAGGTTATTAAAAAACAGGTGTAAAGCGTTCATTATCAATAGTCAATAGATTGTTTGAAAAGCATTAGATATATAGCTCTTTTATTTTAAAAAAAGCGTAAAATAATATAAAAACTTCTGTGAGAAATGATAGGAATTACTATTTTGAATGCTCTGGAGCAACATTTAAAGACTGAAAAGTTGAGAACGTCTAGCACTTCTATTTCATTAGAAAATTATACAAATGGTGTTTATTAAGTACGTCATTACTTCTGCTCACGTACTTATTTGCAGTTTATGAATGATAGACAATAGCCAACTCGCAACTCAAAATCCGCAACTCAAAACTGCTTCCGCTAATCCTTTTTCGCTTGGAGTTTTTGAAATGATTATATTATTGAAGCCTAGATTTTTTAAAGCTTTTGCTGTTGTTTGACCGATGGCGATTAATTGTTGTTGATTTTTTAAAGGGTGTTTTTCAAAATAAGCTGTTGCATTCATTGGACTAGTGAATACCAAAAACGCTTCATTCCTAGATTTGATATTTTGTATTGGTTGATTTTTGTAAACCAATAAATCAATTGCTTGAATTTGGTCAGCGAGTATTTTTTGAATAGATTTTTGTGAAGTGGTTGCTCGTGGAAAAGTAACGGTTTGCTTTTTTACTTGTCTTAAAAATTGAAATGCCGTTTTATCTGGAGTTCCATTTCCAATAAAATCAGCTTTAATATTATATTTCAAAAGACGTTTGGCAGTTCCTTCGCCGATTGTTGCCCATTTGAATGCTTTTTTATCAAGAGAAAACGATTGTTTTTCTATATTTTCAAAAAAGAAAGTAATCGCATTTTTACTATAAAAAAAAATCCAATTCGTATCAGGAATAGTTTGAAAGTCAATAGCATGTAATTCTATCAAGGATTTTCCGACGATTTGGAAATGAGCTTTTGAAAGCATTTTCAAAAAAACACTATCAGATTTGATGGTTCTTGATATAAAAACGGTTTTCAATATGTTAGATTTTTTTTAAAAAAAATTAATTCCTTCTTGATTTCCAATAGACGCGGATTTCGTTTTTGTTTAACCAGCGATTCAATTTAATAATTTTGTTGCGATTAGAACCGATAGGAGAGTCGCGAATAACAATGATTTTTAGTTTTTCTAGTTTCTTAATATCCTCCGAAATATCCTCTAAATTCGGCATGTTTTCCAAATATAACTTTTTCAAATTAGGGAATTTAGTAATGTTATCATTAATCCTTATCATCGGATTGCCAGATAAAATCAACTCTTCAACTTGGTCAAATTGAATATTTTTATTTACAAATTCCAATGATTCTAAGCGATTATAAGACAAATCAACTTTTTTTGCATTAGGAAAGTGAGCAATGGCTTCTGGAAATTGGTCTATGTAATTTTGACTAAAATAAATTTGTTTGATACAGTCCGTATGAGTAATTAAGCTAACTAAATTATTAGGAACTCTTTTTAAATCTTTAAAAGAATCAGGAAACTAACACGGCCCTTTCAGAACCATCGTGAAGCTGCAGAGTTGAAAATGAAAGGAAGCAACTGCTCGTCTAAACTTTGAGTTGCTCCTGATGTTTGTTGGTTCTTCCCCAGACGGTCCTTACGGAGTCTTCGCAGGCCGGGATGCTTCGAGAGGCCTGGCCACCTTCTGCCTGGAGAAAGACGCCCTGAGG
>CAKZLT010000392.1 GCA_937127195.1 uncultured Saprospiraceae bacterium | reverse complement strand
ATTCATTGTAAAACCTGTGGTAAACATTTCGGGTAAAATAATAATATCGGTAGCACCTTTTATCTGTTTGAAAAGCGTCTCAAAATGAGCTAAATTACCGTCAATATCCTCCCATTTGAGGTCAGCTTGTATAGTCGTTATTTTTAAGTTAGGCATATTGGTAACGGTAATATTGAAAATTGGTGATAAATTGGGTTCTTTGAAAAATCCCATAAAAATTCAAAATCTTTGGAGATTCTGTTATAAACTACTTCAAAAGTATTTTACTTTTGATTCTCTAAAAAAGCTTATCTTCCTCAGAAATCATTCAATAATTTTGAAAAAATAATTGTTACTAATTCAGGTTACACAAAAGTACTTTTATTAGTAACTATTCTTTTTCAAATTTATTAAAAATAATGAAGCAAAGGGCGATACTAATAGTATTTTTAATAAAGAGGGTTCATTTTTAAACCAAAATCAAATTTGGAGGTTCTTTCTTTATAAAAACATTTCAAATAGAATAGTATAAAAAAAGGAGTAAAACAAAATCATTTTCGTGAAAATTTGAAATCAATAAATCTTCATTTCAAATTGAAAATAAAACAAAATAAATAAAAATGGCAATTAAAGTAGGAGACAAAGCACCTAATTTTTCGTTACCAAGTTCTGAAAAAGAAATGGTAGCATTAAATTCTTTAGAAGGAAAAAATGTAATCGTATTGTTCTTTCCGTTAGCATTTACAGGCACTTGCACGACGGAATTATGTTCTATGCGCGATGATATTTCATATTATAGCAATTTGGATGCAGAGATTTTGGCAATTTCAGTAGATTCTCCATTTGCATTAGAGAAATACAAAGCTGAACAAAACCTGAACTTTCCACTTTTATCGGACTTTAATAAAAAAGCCTCAACAGCTTATGGAGCATTATATGATACATTTGCTTTCGGAATGCAAGGGGTTTCTAAGCGTTCGGCATTCGTTGTAGATAAAACGGGAACAATTCAATATGCGGAAGTGCTAGATAATGCTAGCGAATTACCAAACTTCAAAGCTATCAAAGAGACATTGGCTGGTTTGTAGAATGAAGTAATGAAATGTAGAAAGGGCTAAAACTTTATTATAAGTTTTAGCCCTTTTTAATGAAAATGTTGCCTTCTTCTGCTCACGTACTTAAAAACTATTTTTTCCTTCTCTTCTCTTTATAAAATGCCTTATTCGCCACATAAACGGTCTTTCTTACTTCGCAAAAGATGAGGTTGCTATCTTTATTAGTTAAATGAGTTGTTTTTATAACATCAATTTCATTTTCCTTTTGGACGCGTTTTTTGATACTTTCTATTTCTTCAGAGGTATAAGAAAAGTCGGCGTAGAGATTTTCTTTGGCAGGTCTTCTGAAAGAAATTTCTGCTGATTTATCCCAAACCACATAGTCATTACCTAAAATATTCATAAGCTGAATCATCGGAATTGGGTCAACTGCCGAAAACATACTACCTCCAAATATGGAATTGACATAGTTTTTGTTTTTGTAGCTAATCGGTAATTTGACTTTGATATTCATTAAGTCTTTTGAGACTTCTGTAATCTTTGCGGTGCTTCTTTTATACATCGGCGACCAATTGAAGCCATATTTGAAAAGGGTATCTTTCCCCAAAAATTTTAAGCCTATTTCGGTTAGTTTTTGATATACTGACATTTTTTATGTGTTGGTTGAAAATGTTTTTTATCAAACAGAACAAATAAAAATAAGTTGTTAAAAAGTTACTATTTAGAACAGAGGAACGAGACCGCTTCTGAATAATAAGGGAGTAGGCAATAAATAATCCCTAACGTTAAAAATTATTTTTTAATCGTTCCTCCAACTTCAAAATCTTCTCAGGTGTGTTCAATGATTCTTGAATATCCTTGACCGTTAAAGACCCCGATTTTGCTTTAAACAAAAAGACTTTATGCTTATATTGACTCGCTACAAGATTAAATTTTTGCTGTCCATTTTTCAATACAATGTCTTTTGATTGCTCTATAAGTCGATTCAAAAGCCAGCCTGTTTTGGCTTGAATGTGGTTGCTCCAAGCTACTTTTGTATCTAAAAAAAGTTGAATTTCTTCTTTTTCGATATAGCGTAATTTGTCAATTTGCTTCTGAATTTTCTCAAAAGTCATCGTTTGCCACGGTTTCGCTTCAAGCACAGGCAACTGCCATTTGGTGCGTTCCGTTTTCCAATAATCTTGTTGGACTCTGATTTGATGAATTGTAAAATTAGGGAGTTCAATCGCTGTCAGCATTCCTCCATGACAAGCACCTGTATCAATTCCGTAAGTATTATTGATGACTTTTGGTGCATCTCCGACGACGTGATGACCATAAATAATTGGCTTTTCCCCTTGGTAGAAAGTTTGCCAATAAGTATTAGCCTCATATTTCTGTTCCAAATATCGAGTACCCGAAGTTGAGCCAGAAAGAACGGTTTCTTTTTGGTTTGTCAATGATTTATCATGTTCAAAAAAAGCGTGAACAATGATAGCTTCGTTAGTCTCGTAATAATAATCAAGTGTTTTGAGCCACTCCAAAAAGGCTTCATATCGCTCACCAAACTGAATTTTTACTATTTCTTGTGAATAGTTCAAAATGCCATTCAAATGCTTTCGTTCGTGATTGCCCATCAAAACGTGGGCATTTTTTCGACTACTAAAGTACTCAAATAGTTCCACTGATTTTGGTCCTCTATCAACTATATCTCCCAACGAAATGACTTCATCTGCTTCGGTAATGCCGATATTTTCGAGTAATTCTATAAATTCATCATAACAGCCGTGAATATCACCTACGATTATTTGCCTCTTCATTTTTGTTGTTTTTTATAAAAAAAGAAAACAAGCGAAATAGTTCCTTTATAGGTCTTTCTCTGTCAAAAAGAAACTATTTTATTTTAAAATTGATATAATACTAGTTGAAGTTTAGAATTGTTGTTAAGTTGAAAGTAGTCAGAAAGCGATTTTTGTGTAGAATTTCTAGTTGAATGTACTTTCTCTAGATTTCATTAATCTATTCGCCTTCTGACTTTTAACCACAATTTCAGAGATGGATTAGTATAATATCTGATTATAACGGATTGCAGTGACGCACCTAAAGGCGCTTATAC
>CAKZLT010000391.1 GCA_937127195.1 uncultured Saprospiraceae bacterium | reverse complement strand
TTATGGATTTGCTGTTTTCGGTGATGATGTGAAAAGGAAATGGGACCATACCGTTTACAACACCTCAATAGGTTTTCCTGCTACGCAGATGAGGAGCATTGCTACCGGTGAAGGACTTTTCCCTCTTGGAGGGCTCGCATTTGCCGTCATAGAAACAGGAGAACAGAAAGAAAAAGTATTGAAGTATTCACGAGACGGGGAGACAATTTTACAGAGGAAAGAAGAAAAAAAGATATTGAAACCTATGGATTAATTAAATTGACTTCCAAAGGAATTGATTTTATTGCAGAGCCTCAAGACCTCAAAATTCCACTCAACCATAACTTTGAAGCAGTAACAGCCGCGATAGAAGCTGATGGAGGTGGTGGTGGAAATGCAGGAGTTTTAGACAAAACGCTTTTGAAAATGCTTAAAGCATTACGTAAAAAAGTGGCAAAGAGTAAAAACGTGCCTCCTTTTGTTGTATTTCAAGACCCTTCTCTCGAAGATATGGCGACGCAATATCCTACTTCAATGGAGGATATGGCAAAAATAACGGGTGTAAGTTCGGGAAAAGCACGAAGGTATGGTAGAAAATTCGTTGGTATTATTGCCGATTATGTAGAAGAAAATGATATTGAAAGACCAACTGATTTTGTTATTAAAACGGTAGCCAACAAGTCAAGAGTAAAAGTTGAAATTATTCAGAGTATCGACCGAAAGATACCTTTAGATGATATTGCAAGTTCTAAAAGTATCAAAATGGAAGAGCTTTTGCATGAAATCGAAATGATTGTCACCTCTGGTACTAAAGTCAATTTGGATTACTATATAGAAGATAATGTCGATGAAATGTCTCGTGAAGATATTTACGACTATTTTATGGAAGCAGATTCAGATTCGATAGATGATGCTTTTAAAGAATTAGAAGAAGATGATATTACAATAGAAGAAATTCAATTGATGAGATTGAAGTTTTTATCAGATATGGGGAATTAAAGGTTTGAATTGCCAGTTTCGGGGTGGCTACCGCAGTTTATAACAACTAATAGCGGTAGCCAACTCGCAACTCGAAGCTGGCAACCCGCAACAGATAACGCTATAAATGACAATTCTTATTATTGCTTTGATGCTATTGATTTCTGCTTTCTTTTCGGGGACAGAAATCGCTTACCTTTCAGCAGATAGACTTCGAGTAGCACTCAAAAAGGAACAAGGTTCAAAAAGAGGACAATACGTTGTTGGTTTTTTTGATAATCCTTCTATGTTTTTGGGAACGATGCTCGTTGGAAATAATATCACACTCGTGATATTCGGTAATCTGATGGAAGAGGCACTTGTTCCTATTCTATCTAATAATCTCCCTGCCATCATGACTGGCGAATTAGGGATTCTTCTATCTATTACCCTTGTTTCTACTCTTATAGTGTTGATACTTGGAGAGTTTATGCCCAAAATTATATTCCGACTCTTCGCCACTAATCTCATGCTTTTTTTTACTTATATACATTTAGGCATTCAAATAATTTTGCATCCTTTGGTCGTTCTAATGGTCAAAACCTCAGAGTTTTTATTAGAAAAATTGCTCCGTATCAATATCAAAGCTGACGAGCAAGTCTTCACAAGAACCGATTTGATGCACTTTATAAAAAGTAATCCGACTGATGAGATTGATACTGAAATGCTTGAAAAAGCGATGTCTTTCAAAGCAACATTAGTGAAACATTGCATGGTTAAACGCAACGAAATCAAAGCCATTAATGTTACTGCTAGTGTCGAGACGCTTATCAATACCTTCACGAGTTCGCGTTTTTCTAAGATAATTGTTTACGAACAAAACCTCGATAAGGTTATTGGTTATGTTCATCATTTACCGCTTTTGCGTTCGCCCAAAACTATCCGTTCTATCATTTTTGATATTCCAGAAATAGACCCTAATACACCTGTTATTGAGCTAATGAATATGTTTATGAAAGCCAAAACTAGCATAGCTTGCGTCAAGTCTTATGGAAAAACTATCGGAATTATCACCTTAGAAGATATTCTGGAAGAGGTTTTTGGAGAAATTGAAGACGAACACGATGAAGTTTAAAGATAAAATTCGGCTCTATATAATTTAGGTTGGTTGATATTTTAAAAAAATAGGTTATATCAAACTTCAATCAAACCTTATAGGTTTTTAAAACCTATAAGGTTTAG
>CAKZLT010000390.1 GCA_937127195.1 uncultured Saprospiraceae bacterium | reverse complement strand
TTTGCAGCAAGCGGGCTTTCCAGTTTTTGTCTAATTCTTCTCCACCACCATGACCGTCTAAATTATATGTAGATAATACAGCTGTATTCATTATTTTTTAACCTCGCCGTTAAAGTGAACATCCATTTGAGGGAAAGGAATAGTAATATTGTTTTCAATAAATGATTTATTTATAGCTCTTCTTATTTCACTTTTCACTTTTTCTATTCTAAAAATATTTCTACTAGGAATTTTCGTCATCATCGGGTCTTCATCGCTCCACGGCGGAAGCTTGACCGCAATGCCTTGGTCAATGACAATAGTGGTCGTTACTAGGAAAAAAATCAATAATAAAAAGGCGATGTCAGCCATAGAACCAGCGTTCACTTCTGCGCTATTGCGGCGCGAGCGTCGAATTAATTTCATAATAAATTTCTTTGATAGTTTTTGGTTCTATAGGAATGAAAACACCAAAAACTGATTTAAGTCTTAAAGTTTAACTATCAATTGAATAGATGTGGAAAGGTCGTTTTTTGGTGTATAGGGGATAAAATAAAAAAGGAAAGAAGCATTATTTTGCTTCTTTCCTTCCTAAATTTTTTCTTTGTTCGTATTCAATAATCTTATTAAAAATTGGCATTTTTATTCCTCCAAACTTGCGGATTTGAGATAACTCTCTATCGCTGCCGTCATAGAATACGACTCTTTTGTAGGTGCTTGAATATCTAGCGTTAACCCTTTATCAAGAACAGCTTGACGCGTAGAATTTCCATAAGCGGCTATTCTAGTTTCATTTTGTTTAAAGTCTGGAAAGTTTTCAAATAAAGATTGAATACTAAACGGACTAAAGAAAACAAGCATATCATAAGTAATATCACTCAAGTCAGATAAGTCACTACTCACTGTCTGATAAAGAACGGCTTCTTCAAAATCAAATTCTCCCTTGGTCAAAAAGCTAGAAAAATCAGGCTTGCCTAAGCTAGATGAAGGCAATAAGAATTTTTCTTTTTTCTTGTATTTGTTCAAAGAAGGCTTTAAATCATCCAACGTTCTATTTCCAAAAAAGACTTTTCTTTTGCGATATACAACGAACTTTTGAAGGTAAAGCGCAATTGCTTCTGAAGTACAAAAATACTTCGTGTCTTGCGACATTTTGATGCGCATCTCTTCACAAACTCTAAAGAAATGAATTACTGAATTTTTACTAGTAAATATGATAGCGGTATAATCCTCTGGATTAATTTTTTGCTTCCTAAATTCTTTCGCGCTGATACCTTCTACATGAATAAAAGAACGGAAATCAACTTTAATACCATATTTACTTTCAATGCCTGAGTAAGGCGAACGTTTAGGCAATGGTTGTGATACTAGTATCGTCTTGACTTTATTCAACTGCTTTACTTCTACTTTTGATGTCATTCAACCTAATTGTTTTAGAAGTATTAAAATTAGACCTTATCCCATAATTAACTTGATTATTATGAAGATAGGAGCTATTTCGACGGTGCAAAGGTAAACAATTAAATGAAATTTATGAAATGCTAGAAACTTTTCTGCCATTAAAAGTATCCGTATAAATCGCTGAATAAGAATTATTCCTATGATAATGAATGCACCATATATGGCGAATTTTTGAATGTGTTGTGGAGCAAAAGCAACAAGTGTAACAATTGGAATTAAGGCTAAACCTAAAATTTGATTAAAAAGTCCTATTGTAAAATGATATTCGTGTATTTCTTTTTTGAATGGAAATATGCTTCCGAGCGTCTTTAACACTAGATGTTTGAATAAATAAAAACCAGCTACACCTGCAATACATATCAAAATAGATGAAAAGGCATTCCTAGAAATAGGTACTTTATAAAATTCGGTTAACAAGTAAATAAACGTTCCGCCTGTGAATGTAAATAGCAAATAGAGAGGAATATAAGGCATCTGTAATAATCCTCCTTTTTCTCTATATAGCTGCATCATTAAATTATTATTCGTGAATGCGCGATATATTTTATTTAAATCATTTCGGTGAAAACTATTCAAAAACGCCAAAAATATTGCAATAATTACTAAAACACCAAATTTGATAGTATGATTAACATCTAACTTTTTTTGGTCAAACATTGGCGGTGTTTTCTTCTTTCTACTTTTCTTTTTTGTTCTTCTTTTTGTTTTTGAAGTTGTATTTCCATCAGACATCGCATAGAGGGCAACCCTTCCGTTAGGTACTAATTCAAACGGATTATCATAATGAATCGAAGTATCTCGCGGTGCTTCTACCGTCTCGTCACTATCAGGTCGTTTATTTCCATAATCTACCAATTCAAATGGATTATTATCATCCATTTCCCATTCAGGCTCAGGTTTTTCTTCAACTTCCGCAACCGTATTCGTTCTCGTTGTTGTTGGTCTCGTCGCTGACGTTGTGCGCGGTTGTTCTCTGACTATTGGCGTAGTCGGTTGAGTTGGCGTGATGATAGGTTGTGGTGCAGGATTTGGCGTTGCAGGCTCGCTAGGTTGTGATTCTTCTGTGGGTGTTGGAGCTTCAATAATTGGTGCACCTGTACTATCTTGAGCTTTCATATCAGTATAACCAATCAATAAAAGCATCAAAATTGCTATACAAGAAGTAATAAAATGAATATTTAAAAATCTCCGCTGCATGTAATCCCGTTTTTTTGTAAAGATAGCACGATTTTACGAAGTTAGAATATCTTAGAGTAGGTTTAAAAGAGATTTATATAATTTTTTTTAATATCAATTCCTATTTTTTCGTTTTTTTAATAAAAAAACAAAAAAGACTTACTCACTTTTGAAAGCGAATAAGTCTTTGATTTTCTTTTTATAAAAAATCTATCTAGCAGAATCTATCAAAAACCATTTTCAAATGGTCAGAAATCATATCTGCATTTGCTCTTTCGATATGGTGACGCTCAATAAAGTGAACCAATTTACCATCTTTGAATAATGCCATTGAAGGCGAAGATGGTGGATAAGGCATCATAAATTCGCGAGCCGTTTCGGTTGCTTCTTTATCTACACCAGCAAAAACAGTATAAAGGTTATCTGGCAATTTTTCGCCAGCAATACCAGCTATTGCACCTGGGCGAGCATATCTTGCCGCACAACCACAAACCGAATTGACTACCACGAAAGTAGTTCCTTCTTTGGCTGATAATATTTCTGTTACTTCTTCTGAGCTTGTTAAACTCTTAAAACCAGCATTATTTAACTCTTGACTCATCGGAGCCACTATTTCTAATGGATACATATCACTATTGTATTTTGTTCTTTTTAATACTTGACTGTCCTTGAATTACAAAAATAACCATTTTGAATCAAAAACTGTCTAATACCTTAATACAAGATATTAGACAGAAGGTTCATTTTTCTTCTTTTTTTGATAAAAAAATGCTGGTTGCTAGTTTCTTGTTGCTGCTCCGTTATTAGCTGCATAGCCAGCGGAGCAGCAACAAGTGACCAGCAACTAGCACTATCTATTTTCTTTTTTGAAGGGCGGTTTCCAATCTTTTTCTTTCATGATTGCCTTGACCTCTTCGTAAGATAATGGATAGAAGTTGTGGCAATCGACTCCAATATCAAAAGATAACGCATTCGGATTGTCTGTTAATGTGCCGTGAGAATGCCCGTACAAATGGTAAGTTCCCCAATGAG
>CAKZLT010000389.1 GCA_937127195.1 uncultured Saprospiraceae bacterium | reverse complement strand
CTGATCTAAGTTTTTTTCGTTTCACAAAAGAAATGCTTGAAAAATATAAAGATCAGGATGAAATCATGTCGATCAGTGGTTTAAATTTAATTCAAGATCAATTTACCGATTTATCAACTTCTTATTTATATACCCATTTCGTTTTTTATTGGGGCTGGGCAACTTGGCGACGCGCTTGGAAAAAAATGGATGTACATATGAATCGTTTCCCTGAATTTGTTGAAAAAAACTATATCAATCGCTTACTTTCTGATAAAGATGCCCAAAAATACATCGTTCAAAAATTTCACGAAACCCACACCAAACAGAACGATTCGTGGGCTTATGCTTGGTTTTACAATTGTATTTTACACAATGGATTAACGATTGTTCCAAGAAATAATTTGATTGAAAATGTAGGTTTCGGAGATCAAGCCACGCACACTAAAATTCCAGAAAAAGCATTTCAAACCAAATCAAAAGCACTTTCTTTTCCTTTAATTCCACCTCAAAAGATAATCGCAGCGCCTTACAAAATAGCGCATCAATTCTTCTATGCTGGACACAAAAGCCGCTTTTTACTGACGGTTAATCGCATTTTTCCCAAAAAATTTGTTCGCTGGGTGGCTAATCTACTTGGCAGGTAAAATTTTTCAGCCATTTGTTTAATTTTGCAAAAATTACAACAATTACAATAAGCAATGAATATTATGAAACAAACGATTTATTTATTAGCATTCGCCACTATTTTTTTAGCCTCTTGCGGCGGTGGAAAAGAACCTGTATCTTCTTTCAAGATGGATGTACCTGCGGAAATCGCACCTGTTGCCGTTACTTTTGAAAATGTAAGCGAAGACGCAGAAGCCTATATGTGGGATTTTGGAGATGGACAAACCTCTAATGAAGAGAATCCGATACATACTTACGAATTATGGGGAACATTCAATATCACATTAACGGCAATGAATGGCGACAAATCGACCATTTCACAGCAAAGAAGCATTACGCTTATAGAACCTAGAAGAAAGGTCATTGAAATAGTAACGAACTTCGGAACAATGAGTGCAGAGTTATCTAATTATACACCTAAGCATAGAGATAACTTTGTAAAATTAGCGAAAGAGGGATACTTTAAAGATTTATTATTTCACCGAGTCATGGAAGGATTTATGATTCAAGGTGGTGATCCTGAGTCTCGAAATGCACCTGCTAATAAGCAATTGGGCAACGGTGGGCCAGGTTATACTATTCCTGCGGAGATGGTAGATGGCTTGCATCATTATAAGGGAGCATTAGCCGCTGCTCGTCAACCTGATGGTGTTAATCCTCAGAAAGCATCTTCAGGTTCTCAGTTTTATATTGTACATGGAAGAAGTGTTGATGATGCGCAGTTGTATCAAGCATCACAACGAAAGTCGTTTGCTTACACAGAAGCAGAAAAAAATTATTATAAACAAAATGGCGGTGTACCGTTTTTGGATAAGGATTACACTGTTTTTGGTTATGTCAGAGAAGGACTAGAAATTGTTGATATGATTGCTGGGCAGCCTGTTTCGTCAACTAATCCGAATAGACCTATCAAGGATATAAAAATATTCTCTGTTAATATTGTAGAATAATTTTTTAGAAAAGAGATGAAAAGACCGCGCTACGCGCTTAGGGAACAGAGAGGCTTTGGTAACACCTTTTAAAAAAACGAGCAAAGAATTTATTTAAATTCTTTGCTCGTTTTTTATGTTTAATATTCAGCAAATGAAAGATGCAATCTTAAAAGCATCTCTGTTCTCTTAGCGCGTAGCGCGGTCTCTTCATCTCTTTTCTATTAGCGGTACAATTCAAAACAATCCATATAACGCTTCGCTTTGTTTCTCTTACGAACATTAGGATTATTATCAAAATTCACAGAAATAGAAACTTCATGTGCGCCATTTGATTGTACGCTCAATTCTGAGACGGTAATATCGTAACTATATCCAATCTTGAAAATACTATATTGCATTCCGACCAACAAGATAACGGCATCAGGATTACCAAAAGAATAACGATACCACGCGCCACCAAATGCTTTTCCAAGACTAAGATACGTTCCCGCGTTCAATTGTTGGAATTGACCTTGACGAACATACATGATGTTAGGCGAAAGGAACGTTCCATCTAAATATTTGCGGTGATTCCTTCTCATATTGATTTGAGCACCACCATGAAGCGTCCAACGAATTGGCAATGCGGTTGCCTCAAAGTCGTTCAAAAAGCTTTCACTTGGGCCATTTAAGTGTTTTATAGAAACACCTCCATAATAGGTTTTATTATAAACAAGCATTCCTGCCGAAAAGTCTGCATAGGTTTTATTGAAGGAAAATGGCATATCTTCATTCGTTTGATTAGGAATGCCACTTGCTCCGACCGTTCCCGTTACAGGGTCAATCATATCCAAAAATACCAATTCATTCCAATTCAATTTGAGCTGTGTAACACCTACTTCTAAGCCTCCTTTGACATAGATGTCATTCATTTTGAAAGTATAAGCATAAGCTCCATTGATTTTTGTGGTATTATAAAGTCCATCTCCTGCTTGGTCAGAAAGAATAGAAATACCAAAAGCACTATTCATAGAAGGCACTAACTGATCATAGGAAGCAGCTACTGTAATGTAAGCTCGATTGAGTGAAGGCCATTGATTTCTATAGTTTAAAAAGAAACGAGGCGCGTAAGTTCCTCCTGTCAAGGCAGGATTAAGTTGCATTGGTGCAGCAAAAAACTGACTGAATACGCCAGCATCTTGCGCCTGTGTACTCACAGAAAGAACCAAACAACAACAGATACTATATAGTAACTTTCTAGACATAGAATTTTTTTTTATAAAGGTTAATTGACTTTTTTTAAAAAAATTGGAGATAAAAAAACTTGAATGTAGGCATTTTTTCATTTAGAACGTTCTACTAATGTTTTTGTTAAATAAGAACGAATGTAACTTATTCTAAAAATTGATAGAACTTGAACTCCTTATTTGTTAGTAAATCTAATGATTAAATTAATAAAAATTGTAAAAATAGTATTGGTTCCAAAGTTAATTTTTTTTTCCAACCTTATAGCATAAACTTCCTAAAAAACATTTTTGTATTAGAACTTTTTCTCTTGTTTGTAATTGCTTACATTTTATAAGATGTCAAGAATTTTATTTTTGGTGTGTAGGATTGAAAAAAAATTAATAATTGTGAAAATTAAAAAATACAGAAGAAAGAATCCTTTTAAATAATCGTTCCTCTTTTCCACACTAGTTATAAAAATTTTGTATATTTGCAGTCTAATCAAATTTTCTTATGTTGAGGACATTAGCCATATTTTGGATCATATTAATCTCAATTCAATCTTTTTATCAAGGATTGATATACACTTACTATGTCCTTAATAAAGATTATATCGTAGCTCAACTTTGTGAGAACAAAGCAAAACCAGAGCTTCAATGTGATGGAAAATGTCATTTAAAGAAAGTCCTCCAAGTTTCGAAGGAGCGAAATACTCCAGAACCACAACCTTTTTTACCAAGCTTGGAAGAAATCAAGCCTCCTGTATTGTTTTATGAACAAGCGGCATTTCATTTTTTAGAGGCACCTGTTTATTATACTGGTAGTTTATATGGAAATACTCCGTTTGAGTATGCCTTTGATT
>CAKZLT010000388.1 GCA_937127195.1 uncultured Saprospiraceae bacterium | reverse complement strand
TCGTCCGACTATTAAAAGCCGCTTTTGTTAGTGTGGCGACGAGGCTCGTCGCGCTACGGTATTTCTCAAAGAACCAAAAAACGTAGTTAGGTATTAGTGTAAAAAAGCAGCTCTAAAAAAGATGTACTTTTATTAACCATCAAACACTTTTATATCAAATTAAAATTAAGAAAAAATGAAATCTGATTTAAAAAAACTAATCGTACTACTTCTCTTCGCTTCTACTTTTTCAACCAACTTTTTACTCGCCAACGAAGCAACAGATGGTTGGGAAGCTATTCAAAAAAATGACTTTGTAACCGCTAAAAAATCCTTTGAAAGTGCTTTAAAAAAGAACCCCAAAAATATTGAAGCACTTCGAGGTTTATTATTCATTTCGGAAACGGCACAGGACGGATATGATTATGATAAAAGAGTCAAACAATTGGTCGAAGCAGACTGGAATGAAGCAACTTATCGACTATTTGACCACATTTATAAAGGTAAAATGGAAGATATTTTACAACAAGATTTTAGTCAAATTGCTAAAGTAAAAGCGATGATGTACGTCGCTGATAGTCTTCTTGAAAATCGTAAAAAAAAGAAAGCCCTTAAAGTTTGGCGCAATACGGTAGCGGACTATAATTGGTCGGTAATTGGCCCTTTTAAGAATGTCGCTGGAAGCGGACACATCAACGAGCATCCTATCGAAATGGATGATTATTCGGTTGATAAAATCTATACGAACGAAAGTAAATTGGACTTAAAATGGTTGAATTATCAATTGCGTTCACCAAAGGGTTTAGTCCAAATCAATGACATATTGCCTAAGTCTCGCGATGGCGTTTATTATGCCAATACCTTTATAAAAGTGCCAACTGACCGCACTTTGCAACTTCGATTGACTCGTAAAGATCCAATTAAGATTTGGGTCGATGGTGATTTGGTTTTTGACCATAATAATCCATCAACCTTTGAATGGGATGAGGAAATTATTCAATTCAAAATCAAAGGCGGAACACATCGTATTCTGGTCAAACTAAGTCCTTACAATGATATTTTTAGTAATCGACGTGGCGGTTTTTCATTATATTTCAATGATGGGAATGCACCATTTTTATCAACAGGATATGAAAATTATGGAAAAAGAAAGAACTTGGTTTTCGCGCTTCGATTGACCGACGAAAAGGGCAATCATTTAGAAAGTATTACTTCGGATTACAAAGGCTATATTTCTAAAGAAAAATATACACCTCAAGTCTTTTCTAAACATACTATTAATTATTTTAAGAAGCTAGTTAACGAAAATCCTAACAATTGGTCAAACTACTATTTATTGACCAAAGCATTTATTAAGCATCAAGCTTACCTTGAAGGAGAGGAGTTTTTTGTAAATTTATTAAAAGAAAAAAAGAGCTTAAAAAAATCGGTTTACTTTAATTTTTTACTAGCAAAGTTCTACGGAAATACCGATAAATCTGACCGTGCAGAAGCCATTTTGAGTGATTTGAATAAAAGTAAAACACCTCTTTTTGAGTTGTTATTTCAAGAATTTCAGAAACTGGATGCCGATAAGGATGAATCCAAATATTTGGTTGGATTGAAGGAGTTGCACCAGGTTTCGCCGAGTAATTGGAGTATTATCAATAAGTTCATTTCGTATTATGATAATAAAGGTCAGCGCGACGAAAAACGCGCGTTCATTCAATCCGTCCTTGACCGTTATCCGAGCTATTCGGAAACGCTCGGCAAGTATCTTGAAGACGATAGTTACAAGCCTTCTTCTTACAAACCTACGACAGATAAAGAACGCGAACAAGACGCTAAAGATGCCCGAAAACGCATCAAGTCAAAGTTTTTAACTTATGATTATCAGACACTTATTCGTTTTTATAAAAATAATGATAAAACAGATAAAGTATTGGATTTGTATGATGATTTGATTAAAATGTTACCTTATCGAACAGATTATTTAGAGAAAAAGGCGAACTATCTTTTTGAAAAGGATCAACTCGACGCTGCACTCAAAACGCTAAATAAAATCACACCTTACGAGCCTTATAATACTAGTGTTCTCGAAACGATTGGTGATATTTATGTAGAAAAAAAGAACGAAAAAACGGCTTTATCGTTCTACGAAAAAGCAGAAAAAATTAGTCGCGCAACCAGTTCTGGCAGGTCTTACAATGGAGTGGGGTTAGAGAAAAAAATTAATCGAATCAAAGGCGATGAAAAGAATGAAGTCGAAGATTTATTCAAGGAAGTTACTTTTGAATCTATTTTAAATGACAAAAAATGGGTTGAAAAATACAGTGATGAAGAATCCGTAATATTGATGTATAACGTCAATATGGAACTTAAAGACAATGACAATTTCGACGTAGAAACACGAATGATGATTAAAATATTGAATGAAGCGGGCGCGAAATTCTGGACAGAAACCAACTTTAATTTCGTTGGTCAAGTCAATTCTGCCAAAGTCATTAAGCCTGATGGGCGCGAAATCACGCCAGAAATGAATTATAGTTATGCTGTAATTAAGAATCTAGCACCTGGCGATGTCATTCAAGTAGAAGGCAGTTTTGAGTATAATATGTCCACCGAAATCAATAATGAATCTTTCATGCTTTCGGGATTGTCTTACGAAGCACCGATTTATTATCAGAAGTTGGAGATTATCACCAAAGCGGACAAAGAGTTAAATATTGCTTGTAATCGAATGGACTGCGAGAGCTTCAAAACTCGTATCGAAAAGAAAGAAAAGAGCTATAAAATCAGAACGTTAGAGCGTCAATATGTTCCAAAAATGGAGCAAGAAGCTGCTGTTTTGGATAAATTAGACGCTGTTTCGTGGATTATGGTTGGTACGATGCAAGATTGGACGAAAGTGACTCAATGGTATTTGAATAAAACGTATCGTAAGTTAGAATTGACTTACGAAATCAAAAATGCCGTAGATACAATTGTTAATGATAAAATGACTGACGAAGAGAAAATCATTGCGGTTTATAACTTCATTACAAAGGATATTAAATATTCTTATGTATCGTTTTTGCAATCGAACTTTATACCAAAATCACCAGCTTCTACGCTTTCGGCAGGTATTGGCGACTGTAAAGATGTGTCTTCTTTGAGTATTGCCATTTTGCGTTACGTCGGAATTGAAGCGTATTACGTTTTGGTCAAAACTCGTGATTTTACCAATCTTGAACCGATACCTTCTATCTTGTTTGACCATGTAATTACAGGTTATATGCTCGACGGAAAAATGCACTATATGGATTTGACAACTGATTATTATCCTCATTATGTGGTGCATGAAGGCGATAGTGACGCTTGGGCTTTATTGGTCAAAAAAGGTAGTAAGGAAGCTTTTAGGCTACCTGATGATTATTTGAATAATAAAAAAGAACGAATTAATTCGTTCTTTTTTTGTGATTAGAGTACATTTACCATATTAAAGAATGGTAACATAATCGACATAATAATTGTTCAAACTATCAGACCAACTGCGATAATAACTATTGGCTCAATAGCTGTACCAATATTTTTTACTACATTATCAATTTCTCTATTATATTTTTGAGAAAGTTTTAATAAGAGTTCTGACATCTTTCATGTTTGTTCTCATATTTTTACGATAGAAGCCAGCTCGATAGGATAGAGTG
>CAKZLT010000387.1 GCA_937127195.1 uncultured Saprospiraceae bacterium | reverse complement strand
TGCATATTCAACGTTACCGTCACCGAATTGATACATGGAATGAGATCCCAACTAAACAGCAAGAAGATATTATCGGACGCACTAAGTGTCAGAACATAGAATACCCTAGTGCAGAAAAACACGCTTTTTCGCATACAAAACGCACTAATTTGAAAAATGGCTTAGGCGAGCCGATAGAGATATTACGTCAGTCAATGCCTTATGGAACCATGCGCGTCCAAGGTTTATTTTTTATTTCTTTGTACTTTGCATTTTCTTGTACGGCAATTAAGTAACTCTGTATTTGACAAAATTTAAACTATTGCCAAATTACTCAATTATCAATCGACAACTGACTTTCATCATGCTAAAAAAATGGCAACTCAAAGCTATCATACAAAAAGGAATTTCGTATCTACCCTATAAAACAAATATCAACTTTTTTATTCAAAAATATATAACCAAAAAGATATTATTAACTGATGATTTTTTTGAAAAAAGAATGATTCATGCTCGTGACCATTTAGATTTTTTAAAAAAAAATGAGAACAATCACTTTGAAGAAAAAACAGCCTTAGAACTAAGTTATGACCAATATCCTATCATTTCTATTGCTATTTTTTTGAGTGGTTTTGATATAGTTATTTCATTGAACAATGCCAATCTGGTCAACAAAAAAACAATTGTTCAAACCCTAAAAATGTTTGTTGAATGGAGCAAAAAAGATAAACTAGAAGAGTACTTAGAGAACATTAATGACCAACGTTGGGAGCAATTACAAGAAGTTATTTCGCTTCAAAAAAAATTAAACGAAGAGCAAATTTGCCGCATTTTACGCTTAAAACTAATGTCTCAAGATGCCAGAAATACAAAACTCCCTGCTCAATCCATTGACTTTATTATTTCTAATAATATTTATGAACACACCTACCCTTTGGTACTCAAATTCATTTTGAAAGAGTTCAAACGCATTCTTGCGCCACAAGGCATTATGTCTCATTTTGTCGATTTATCAGACCATTTTGCTCATTTTGATAAAAATATTACCATTTATAATTTTTTAAAATATAGCGAAAAACAATGGCAAAAAATTGACAACTCAATACAGCCACAAAATAGATTGCGTTGGAAGGATTATGAAAAAATGTATCAAGATTTGGAGATTATTTATACTTCTGAGAAACTCGAAAAAGGCGATTTAAAAGCCTTGGCAACCGTTTCAATCCACGAAATGTTTAATAATTTTGACATGGAAGAATTAGCGATTAGCCACGGATATTTGGTAACATCATAGATTTTATTCTAAACATTTGAAATCATACAAGAAATTAAAATGAAAAAATACATTGCAGAAATGATAGGAACATTTGCCCTTGTTTTTTGTGGAACAGGTGCGATTGTTATTAATAATGTAACGCAAGGCGGTGTTAGTCATGTCGGAATTGCCATTACTTTTGGAGCGATTGTCGCGGCAATGATTTATACATTTGGGCGTATTTCGGGTGCTCATATCAATCCTGCGGTTACTATTGCCTTTGCATTTACTGATAGGTTTGACCGAAAAGATTTATTACCCTATCTCGTTTTTCAATTAATTGGCGCGTTTCTAGCATCCGCAACTTTACGCATTCTATTTCCAATACACGAAAATCTTGGTTCGACAATTCCCTTTGGAAGTTGGCAACAATCCTTTATTTTAGAAGTCATTCTAACCTATTTCTTGATGCTTGTCATTATATTTGTGAGTGATAGTGAAGAAACGAAAGCCTTTACAGGTTTGGCGGTCGGTGGTACTGTTTTGCTAGAAGCTATGTTTGCGGGGCCAATTACTGGCGCGTCTATGAATCCCGCTCGTTCGATTGCGCCTGCAATCGTTTCTGGAAACGTTACAGAATTATGGATTTATATTGCCGCGCCGATTATTGGTGCAATATTGGCAAGTTTGACTTGGAAACTGATGAGAGATGATGATTAAAATAGCTTTTTTGAAGGTGTAGCAGCTCTTTTATAAAAAGAAATATCAATTGAAATGATTATGAATAACAATGACTTCATAGATTTATCAGAAACAGAACTAATAAAACACATATTACATTATCAAAGAGTACCAATCGCTTCTATTAATAGTTTAGCAAAGTTGTTACTACAAGAAGAAATAACAAAAAAAGACCGTCAAGTTTTTATTGAAATAATCGACAAAGAGGGGCGAATTCTTAAAGGAATAGAGCAATCAATCGACAAATGGTTGAAAAATAAGATTAGCTAAAGAATTACCTTTTTTAACAAAAGGATAAGATTTAAAATCCTTCTTTTTAGTGTAAAATCACTATTATTGATTCAATAAAAACAAACAGTCTAATATCGGTGTGTGACAAAATAATTATCTCCCCGTCTTGAATGTAGTTATTTATTAAAATTATAATTTCACAACTAAAAATATCAAGTTATGGCAAAGATTGGAAGTATTGAAGGTATAGGTCCAGTATTTCGTGAGAAATTAGAGAATGCAGGTATTCTAACAACAGAAACGTTATTAGAAAAAGGGGCTTCTGCTGAAGGACGCGCTGCATTAGCGGCTTCAACAGAAATTGAAGGAAAAAGAATTATGACTTTTGTAAGTCGTGCGGATTTTATGCGTATCAAAGGCGTTGGTCGTCAGTTTTCTGAATTACTTCAAAACGTTGATATTCATACCGTTGACCAATTAGCAGCAGCAGATGCAACAGCAATAAATACAGCTATGACTACGGTTAATGACGCTAAGAACTTAACAAAAGTAGTTCCTTCTGTTAAGCAAATTCAAGGTTTTATTGATGTAGCAAAAGGATTAGATGCGGTTGTTAGTGTTTAAGTTTGACTATCAATTTTAATTTTTTTGAAAAATGAGCAATAACCATTCGAGTTGTTGCTCATTTTTTTTGTTCTTTCGTAGAAGAAATCACAATCTATGAAAATACAAGTTTTTGAATACCAACGCCTTTTATTAAACGAGACATTCAATCAACAGCATTTGAATGCTTTGCTTCGTTTCAATGATTTGCACGGAAACAAATACTTTACGATAATTCATCGAGGCATTCAATTCAAAAACTATGTTGGCGTACTTCAAGTTGGGCGTTTGACTATCGAAATCTTACCTAAAACAGACCAACACACAACAGGAAATGCAAAAAAATGGCGTTCCATCTTATTAGAAATGCTTCGATATACGCGACATCTCAAGATTGAAACTATCTCAAAAGCCCCTTTAGCTATATCGAAACAGTCTTTGCTAGACATTTATTTGCACGTTTTTTTATTTGAAATAAAAAAAATTATCCAAAAAGGTCTTGTTAAGGAATATCAAAATGTAACAACTCAGAGAACGAGACTCAAAGGTCAAATCCAATTTCAAACTCATGTTACCAAAAATTTGGTGCATAAAGAACGATTTTATACCAATGCTCAGGAATATATTTATAATCATCAATTACATCAAATATTAGTCAAAGCATTGTCTGTTATCGAACAAACAACTGCACAGACAACTATCAAAATGCAAGCTAGACAACTCCTTCTACAAATGCCAAGAGTCGATGAACTAAAAACGATCCCGACTTTGAAGCAGTTGAAACTTAATCGAAAAACAGCTCATTATGAATACGCGTTGAATATTGCGCAATTGATTTTATTGAATTATTGCCCTGATTTAAAAAGTGGCTCTTATGATATTTTGGCAGTGTTGTTAGATATGAACCAACTTTTTGAAGAGTATATTTTTGAATCATTAAAAAAAGCAGTTCATGAAGCTGGATTCAAAATCAAGGGACAACCTTTAAAATCTTTTTGGCAGACCAAAACCAGCCTTCGCCCAGATATTGTTATTGAAGCACCTAATCAGAATTATGTTTTAGATACCAAATGGAAAATTCTAAAAAGAAATACGCCCGAAAATGAAGATTTGAAACAAATGTTCGTTTATGGGCATTATTTCAATGCGACCAAATCCGTATTAATTTACCCACAGGTTGACACAGGTTTGACTTATCAATCTGGTATTTTTCATCAAAAAATGTATGATGAAAGTACTCAAACGATGTCAAAACACGCCTGCGATTTGGCTTTTGTACCTGTAATCAAAAATTCAAAATTGAACCAAGATATAGGAAAAGAACTCCTCGAAGCTATGATTAAATAGTACTCATCTCCTATTCAACTCTCTTTTTAAGTTTTTGATTTCCTTATCTTGTTTTCCATTTTGTAAAGACAAAACTGCCCATATAGCCGCTGGTATCCAGCCAATTACAGTTATTTGTAATACGATACAAATAATTCCTGTTATAATTTTTCCTCTTAAAAAGAAAGAAAGCCATGGTAATAAAATTGCAACAATTATCATAGTTATACTTTTTTGGTTTATGAATATTAGACTTTTTTATAAAAACATTGATTACAACATTTTGGCTACCGTAACGCAACGAGCTTCGTCGCCCGACTATAAAAAGCGGCTTTTGTTAGCGGCTCGTCACGCTATGGTAGTCTTTTTAAACTTTTGTTATATATAC